>NZ_MJWZ01000066.1:0-2565 GCF_001762535.1 Campylobacter sp. BCW_6889
AAGCTCTAAATAATCATCAGGATCTAAAAACATCAAATACTCACTATTTGAATGTTTAACACCATTATTTCTGGCTGCAAAGGTGCCTAGGTTTGTTTTATTATGGATTATTTTTATTCTTGTATCTTTTTTGGCATATTCTTTAGCTATTTCTATACTTTTGTCATTTCCACAATCATCCACAACGATTATTTCTATATCTTTAAAGGTTTGATTTATGCAACTTTCCAAAGCTCTTGCTATATATTTTTCTACATTATAGGTGGGTACAATTATTGAAATTTTAGACATTATTTTTCTTAAAAAGTTTTTTAGGATGGCGCAAATAAAATCTAAATAGTAATCTAAATCTAAAAAATCTTAAATTGATACCGACTGAAGAAAATAAAGCCTTTATATTGAGATAATTTAAAGGATAATATTGCTCAATATAATAATGAATATAATGTAAAAATATCTTATTTGCTAATTTTTCATTTAATATCCTGCTTTCTTTGCAAAAAAGTAGGATATTGACTCCAATCTTACACATACAATAAGCCTTAAAATAAGCTCTAAGCTTAGAATAATCATCAAAATAATCTCTTAAAGACTCTAAATAAAAAGGCATATTTTTAGGAATTATTTTTTCTTTTTCACTTTTTATTATAGAATTGGCTCGAATTCTATAAATTAACAACTCTTCTTTAATACAAGTTATCTTTTTAGCGCTTAAGAATAATATAGTTCCAAAATCATGATCTTCATGATAAATCCCATAAGTAAAACGAAGCTTATAGACATTTAATAAACTTGCCCTAAAAGCTCCTTGCCAAGCAAAATAAAACTCGCAAATATCATTCTTTTTAAAAAAATCAATCCCACTGATATTTTTAGCGTATTTACAATTTAAATAAATATCACATTCTGCTTGTTGTCTAAATACTTGACCTTCTTCAAGAAATTCTTTAATATTATGTGTGCAAATATCTATATCATCTTTACTCATCTCATTTACGCATTTTTCAATGCAATCAAGCTCTAAATAATCATCAGAATCTAAAAAGTGAATAATATTATTAGGTAAATCTTGAATTATAAAATCATTAATATTTTTAAGCTTTGTTTGGATTATATTTTTACTAAGTTTTGTAAAGTTTTTATTTATTTCTTCTTTTGCAAGTTCTTTAGTATTGTTTTTAAAAGCATTTGTGCTTTTGTAGCTTACAATATTATCTTCATTTTCAAAAAATTCTCTTAATTTTGTATCTTTGATAAATTCTAAACCCGCATTTCTAGCTGAACTTAAACCACCATTTTCTTTTATAATAAGAAAAATTCTTTCATCTTTTTTAGCATATTCTTTAGCGATATTTAAGCTATTATCAGTGCTTCCATCATCGACTAAAATAATATCTAAATTTTTATAGGTTTGATTTATGACGCTTTTTAAACACTCATCTAGGTATTTTTCCACATTATAGATTGGGATTATAATAGAAACAAAAGAAACATTCATATACACCTTCTTTGTTTTTTAAAGATTATATAAAATAGAAAATAAAAAAATAATTATATATTAATAATAATATTAAAAATTTTATAATATAAAATTAACTTTTTTTTGAATTTAAAAAAATAGATGAAAGAAACAATAATTTAATTAATCTATAATATTAAACACTAGACAATTATAAATTACTTATAATTTTAACTTTTTTTTCATATGAAATCCAATTTTTATTATTTTATAATAATATTTATTAATAAAATGCAATCTATATTTACAATCTAAAATTTCAATATTTAAAAAATATAAATAATATTTTTTAACATTCAAATTAATTTTAGAATTTCTTATAAGTTTTAAAATTTTTTCACAATCTGCCAATTTTTCATCCACTTTATCTAAATTTGTTATAGAATTATCATTAACAATATAATAATAACCAACGTATTCGATTGATTTTATCTTCTCATTAATCAACAAAGCAAAAACAAATAAATCCTCTGCAAAAATTAAATTATAATTTTGAAAAGATAATAATATTTGTTTTAAATAAAAATCTTTTTTTACAATTAAATTACACAAATTCCAAGGTGTAAATTGCTTTTTTTTGATAATTTTCAAGTATTCTTGCCAATTTTTCCATTTTGCTGAAAAAATTTCATAGTTATTTTTATTTATTTTTACATATGAAAAAGATAGCAATACATATTCATTTATATTTTCCATTGCTATTTTACAAATATCAAGCTCTAAATAATCATCAGGATCTAAAAACATCAAATACTCACTATTTGAATGTTTAACACCATTATTTCTGGCTGCAAAGGTGCCTAGGTTTGTTTTATTATGGATTATTTTTATTCTTGTATCTTTTTTGGCATATTCTTTAGCTATTTCTATACTTTTGTCATTTCCACAATCATCCACAACGATTATTTCTATATCTTTAAAGGTTTGATTTATGCAACTTTCCAAAGCTCTTGCTATATATTTTTCTACATTATAGGTGGGTACAATTATTGAAATTTTAGACATTATTTTTCTTAAAAAGTTTTTTAGGATGGCGCAAATAAAAT
>NZ_MJWZ01000067.1:0-1025 GCF_001762535.1 Campylobacter sp. BCW_6889
TTCTTATAAACATTCAGGAGAATACCATCTTACTATGTGGTTTGATTCTGATAATAATAAATACGAAGCTGTTTATATTGGAGAAAGGGGCGGTGTTGAATTTGAGTATTCTTTTGATAGTGAAAAAGAAGCCATTGATAAAATGTTGCAAGAAAATTATTGGCATAAATATCATGATATCAAAGACATCAAAGAATATCTAACAAAAGAAGTAGCACTAAGAATCATCAAAGAAGAAAATCTAGAAGTGATTTGGTATGATGAAGCACTTAAACCTTTATGTGCAGGTATCAAACATGATAAACAAAGAGATAAATATATTTCTTTTATCACTAATGCTAAAGCAGAGCTTATAGAATGGAAAAGTATTGAATTTGATGGGGATAGATACAGTGAAACTTTTGAAAGAATAATTAACGATGAATTTCTAGCCCTTTATGCTCTTATCAATCGTGCCAGAATGATTAAACAAAATAGAATTAGCTTTGTGTAAATGTTTCAAGGTTAGGTTTTATCAAACAAATACCATAATAAAGGATAGAAAATGACAAGAGAACAAGCAGAATTAATTATAGAAGAAGAAAAGTTAATCTATGTAACTTGGCGTGATTATGATTATACAGCAGGAGAATATCATTTTACAATTTGGTTTAATCCTAATAACAATAAATATGAAGCTGTTTATATTGGAGAAAGGGGCGGTGTTGAATTTGAGTATTCTTTTGATAGTGAAAAAGAAGCCATTGATAAAATGTTGCAGATGAATTATAAACAAAAATATTTTAGCGTAAATGAAGACTATTCAATGCAAAATAGAAAAGAAGTAGCACTAAGAATCATCCAAGAAGAAAATCTAGAAGTGATTTGGTATGATGAAGCACTTAAACCTTTATGTGCAGGTATCAAACACGATAAACAAAGAGATAAATACATTTCTTTTATCACTAATGCTAAAGCAAAAATTATAGAATGGAAAAGTATTGAGTTTGATGGGGATGAAGAATTTGAAGGAGAAATATATAATG
>NZ_MJWZ01000068.1:0-8452 GCF_001762535.1 Campylobacter sp. BCW_6889
GTGGGAGTACAGGCATTCCTAAAGGAGTAAGCATAGCACATAAGAGTGTGATTGATTATACTTTTTGGGTATGTGAGACTTTTAAATTTGACGAGAATGAAATTTTAGCCAATCAAGCGCCATTTTATTTTGACAATAGTGTTTTAGATATTTTTTCAAGTGTAAAATCAGGAGCGACTTTACACCTTTTACCTAATCATCTTTTTGCCTTTCCAAATAAAATTTTAGAATGCCTTGAAAAAGAAAAAGTAAGCACTATATTTTGGATACCTTCGGTGCTGATTTATTTTGCAAATACCGAAGCTTTGAATAATTTTAGTTTAAATACCTTAAAAAAGATACTTTTTTGCGGTGAAATCATGCCCAATAAGCAGCTAAATATTTGGCGTAAACACTTACCCAATGCTTTATTTGCGAACCTTTATGGCCCAACAGAAATCACTGATGTGTGTTCTTTTTATATCATAAATCGCACTTTTAAAGATGAAGAACTTCTACCTATAGGTAAAGCATGTAAAAACACAGAACTTTTAGTTTTTGATGAAAATATGAATTTCATAAGCCCTAAACAAATAGGTGTTAAAGGGGAGCTTTTCGTGCGTGGAACTTCTTTGTCTTTAGGGTATTATAATGACAAAGAAAAAACCAAACAAGCTTTTATTCAAAATCCTTTGCATGATAATTATTTAGATCTTTTGTACAAAACAGGAGATATCGTTTCTTATAATGAATTTGGCGAACTTTTATGCTACGGAAGAGCAGATAATCAGATCAAATATATGGGGCATAGGATAGAACTTGGAGAAATAGAAAGCGTGATAAATTCTCATGCAAGTGTAAAAAATAGTGCTTGTATTTTTAAAGAAGATATTATTTGTTTTTATGAAAGCAAAGAAGAGCTTGATTTTAAATCTTTTTTAAAAGACAAATTACCTTCTTATATGATCCCAAAAAATTTTATTAAAATTGACAAATTTAAACTCAATCAAAATGGTAAAATTGATAGGAAAGTTTTAAATGAAAAAATTTAAAAATATTTACATTATAGGCACAGGAAAAGTCGCTAAAGAATGCCAAAAAATAGCTAGTGGTTTTTTTAAGCAAGAAGTAATTTCTATAAAGAATATAGAAAATTTGGATGATTTCTTTAAAAATCTTAAAAATTGCTTTATTATTAGTGCTAATAATTTTTATATTTTCAAAAAAGAATGTATTCAAAATAACACTATTATTAACTACCATAATGCTTTATTGCCTTTTCACAGAGGATGTAATGCTCATATTTGGAGTATATGGGAAAATGATAAAAAAGCAGGTATTACTTGGCATATGGTTGAAGAAAATATAGATACAGGTGAGATTTTAATCCAAAAAGAAATAAAACTTGATGATAATTTTACCGCTCTAAGTCTTTTAAACACTCAGCACAATCTTGCTATAGCTTCATTTAAAGAAGCTATAGAAAATTTAGAAAATAAAGCACTTAAAGCTCAAATTTCAAAAAAAGGGTATCATAAAAAATTGGCTTTACCAAATGAGGGTTATTTAGATCTTACTTGGGATAAAGAAAAGATTTCTCGTTTTTTAAGGGCTATGGACTGTGGCGCTTTAAGCGAAGTGCCCAAGGCTAGATTAAAAATCCTAGGAGAAGAAAAGGAAATTTTGTTTTATGAGATTAATGAACTTGATTTAATTTTAAATTTAAGCGATAATACCCTTTTAAAAATCACAAAGGAATAAAAATGCAAGAAATCAAACAATTTTTTATCAATATAGATAGAGCTGATATAGATGAAAACATGGAAAATCTTTTAAGCGAGGATATTATAGATAGTATAGATATCATGTCTTTAGTTGCTGAAATTGAAAAATTTTATAAAAAGCCTTTAAAAGCCGAATTTATCAAAGCAGAAAATTTTGAAAGTTTTAAAACCATACAAGATATGGTAAATCAAGCCTTTAAGTAATGATCAAGATAAATTTATCTTTATCATCTTCAAAAATAAAATTTTGATTTCCACAAGGATAAGAGATGGAATTTTCTTGCATTAAAGATTTTCTTTTTTGTAACTTTTCAAGCATTAAAGGAAGTTCTTTTCTAAATAAGGCTTTATCACTTATTCTCATACCGTGATTTAAGTCTTTTATAAATCTTCCATCAACCTCACTTTCATCTTTTATCAAATTTAAAGTAGCATCAAAACCTAAAGTATTAAAAATCTCATAAAGCATGATCTTATCCTTAGCTGGTGCTTTAACATCTTTAGCGCTATGATAAGTTATAAAAATAATATTTTTTGAAACTTCAGATAAAATTTGCAGATGCTTTAAATTTAACAACGCTCTTATCATATAATTTACATCATTGAAAAAATACAACGCATTTTCTTTTCGTGTCCAATGTTTTTTTAAAAAACAGTACAAATCTAAATCTTTAGAACTAAAAACAAATTCAGGAGAATCAATTTCCCTTCCCAGTATAAATTGCAAAGGAGGCAAGGCAGGTCCTGAATTATCAATCACGCCATCCACATACCAAGGAGCTATTTTTGCTATGAGTAAAGATAAGTATCCTCCATAAGACCCCCCCCCATAAATTTTTGGTAAATCTGCAAATTTTGGAAAGCGTTTAGCTAAATCTTTTAAGGCGTTAATATGATCAATAGCTGCCATAATGCCATAGTTTTGATAATCACCATTGGGTGGGACAAAATCGCAAAAAAGTTCTATTTTTTGGCTTTCATCAACTAAACCTGCTTGTTTAATCTCTCCAGCCCTTTGTTCTATAAGAGGGATAATTTGTTCAAAATTATCTTCATTGGCAAATAAATGCCCTAAATTAATATTTTTTAAAATACCATTGATACGCTCTAAATCATCTTGATTAGGAATAAGCTTTGGATTGTGCTTTTGATCGATACTTTGTCTTGTACAAAAACAATGATAAAAAACATGTACCGCTACAACATCAAAATTTTTAGCAATATACTCTCTATCAAAATCTAAAAAAGAAATATTTGCATTAGATCCAAAACCACCTATCATAAAAACTATAGCTTTAATATCTTTTTCATTATCATAACTTATGCGGTATTCAAGCTTACTGGTTCTTTTAATACCTAGTTCTACATCATCACAAGAATCAATTTCAAAGGTTTGGTTTATGAGCAATTTTAAGCCTTTTATTTTATTTTAAAGACAATTATACTTAAATTTTAGTAAAATAAAACACAAAAAAACAAGGCTTAACTATGAAAAATCTTTGTATCATCCCTGCTCGTGGTGGATCAAAAAGAATTCCTAGAAAAAATATCATTGATTTTCTAGGCAAACCTTTAATCGCTTATAGCATAGAAAATGCTTTAAATTCAGGCATTTTTAATGAAGTGGTGCTTTCAAGTGATGATGAAGAAATCATAGAAGTAGCCTTAAAATACGGTGCAAAAGCTCCTTTTATACGTGATAAAAAATTAAGCGATGATTATACTTCAAGCACTGCTGTAGTGCAAAATGCCATAGAAATTTTACAAAGCCAAAATAAAATTTATGATCATGTCTGCTGCCTTTATGCTACTGCTCCTTTGTTAAACAAAGACATTTTAAAACAAGCCTATGAAAAATTTATCCAAAATCAAAGCAAGTTTTTATTTGCTGCTACTGAGTTTGAGTATCCTATACAAAGGGCTTTTTATCTAAATGAGAACAATCAAGTTTATATGTTTGATGAAAAACACTATAAAAGCCGCTCACAAGACTTAATAAAAGCTTATCATGATGCAGGGGCTTTTTATTTTGGTATAAGTAAAGCTTGGCTTGAAGAAGATTTTATGTTTAAACCTCATTCTAGTGCGTTTGTATTACCAAGAAATTTAGTTTGCGATATAGACACCATGCAAGATTTAGAATTTGCAAAAATACTTTATAAGGTAAATCATGAAAGTTCTTATTAGAAGTGATAGCTCCATTCATATAGGCTTTGGACACATTAAACGCGATCTAGTCTTAGCTAAACAATATGATGATGTAAGTTTTGCTTGTTTGCCTTTAGAAGGCTCTTTGATCGATGAAATTCCTTATCCTGTTTATGAGCTTAGTAGCGAAAGTATCTACGAGCTTATCAATCTCATCAAAGAAGAAAAATTTGAACTTCTTATCATTGATCACTATGGCATCAGCTTAGATGATGAAAAACTGATCAAGCTTGAAACAGGGGTAAAAATTCTAAGCTTTGATGATGAAGTAAAGCCTCATCATTGTGACATTTTACTCAATGTCAATGCTTACTCAAAAGCAAGTGATTATGAAGGTTTAGTGCCTTTTAAATGCGAAGTAAGATGTGGTTTTTCTTATGCTTTAATCAGAGAAGAATTTTATCAAGAAACCAAAGAAAATAGAGAAAAAAAATATGATTTTTTCATTTGCATGGGTGGAACTGATATAAAAAATCTTTCTTTGCAAATCGCTAGCGAATTACCTAAAACAAAAATCATAGGCATTGCAACCAGCTCTTCTAATCCCAATCTTAAAAAATTACAAAAATTTGCAAAATTACATGACAATATTAGATTATTTATCGATCATGAAAATATTGCAAAATTGATGAATGAAAGCAATAAACTCATCATCAGTGCAAGTTCTTTAGTCAATGAAGCCTTGCTTTTAAAGGCAAATTTTAAAGCTATTTGCTATATAAAAAATCAAGAACCTACAGCATCTTGGCTTGCTAAAAAAGGCTATGAAGTGGAGTATAGGTATTGATAAAACTTAAAAATTTCACAGAACTTAATTCTCAAGAAATAGATCTGATTTTTAAATGGCGTAATGATATTTATATTAGTCAATTTATGAAAACAAAACAAATTGATTTTGAAGAACATTTAAGATTTATAAGAAACTTACATCAAGATTCTAATAAAAAATATTTTTTAGTTTTTCAAGATGAGCAGATTATTGGTGTGATTGATTTTGTCAATATCACAACTAAATCTTGCGAATTTGGACTTTATGCAAAACCTGATTTAAAAGGCGTAGGACAAATTTTAATGAATGAAATTATAAAATACGCTTTTGAAATTTTAAAAGTAGATACTCTTAAAGCTTATGTTTTTAAAAATAATCACAAAGCTTTAAAATTATATCAACAAAATCATTTTACTATTTATGATGAAGATAAAGATTTTTACTATGTTTGCCTAAAGCAATCTCACTGCAAAACCTTGCTTAGCTAATTCTTCTTTTACATCTTTAGGGGTATACTTAGAAAAATGAAAAATATAAGCCCCCGCTAAAGCATCTGCACCCAAATTTAAAGCCTTAACTCCATCACTTGGATTGCTCAGTCCTCCATTGATAATAAGAGGAATTTTAAGTTTATTTTGAAAGATCTTTAAAAGTTCTAAATCATAACCCTTTGCTTTTCCCTCAAAATCCACAGAAGTTAAAAGAAGCTCTCCAGCACCTTTTTTTTCATATTCTAAAGCAAGTTCTAAAGGATTTTTTTCAAGTAAATTTCCCCTATCATAAACACAAAGTTGATCTCCTTTTCTTTTAACATCTATAGAACAAACTATACATTGAGAACCAAAACGATTTGCTGCTTTACTTATAAAATCCATATCTTCTAAGGCTTTAGAATTGATAGAAATTTTATCCGCGCCTAAATTTA
This sequence comes from Campylobacter sp. BCW_6889, assembly GCF_001762535.1. NCBI lineage: Bacteria > Pseudomonadati > Campylobacterota > Epsilonproteobacteria > Campylobacterales > Campylobacteraceae > Campylobacter > Campylobacter sp. BCW_6889. The sequence continues at coordinate 5,666 of NZ_MJWZ01000068.1, forward strand.
AAATCTTTTGTATATCTTCAAGAGTTTTTATACCACCACCTATGGTTAAAGGCATAAAACATTCTTTAGCAAGATCTTCTATACTTTCAAAGTCTATCTCACCACTTTTTGAAGCATCTATATCTAAGATAATAAGCTCATCAACATTACGTGCATTATAAATTCGCATCGTTGAAGTTAAGTGCCCTATAGTGCGAAAATCTTTAAATTCTATACTTTTAACAAGTTGTCCATTTTTTAATAAAACGCAAGGAATAATTCTAGTTTTTAACATTTAAAGCCTTATAAAATTTTCTAAAAGTTTTAAGCCTAAATTTTGACTTTTTTCAGGATGAAACTGCGTCGCAAAAATATGATCTTTTTGTAAAGATGCGACAAATTTATGTCCGTATTGCGCTTTGGCACTTACAAACTCATCTTTGCATTTCACATAAAAAGAATGCACAAAATAAAAATCACTCTTATTATCTATGCCTTGATACAAAGGATCTTGTTTTAAAATTTCAAGCTCATTCCAACCCATATGTGGGATTTTTAAATTTAAATCTTCTTCAAATTTGACTACTTCACCTTCTATAAAACCAAGTCCTTCGCAAACTCCACCTTCATAGCCCCTTTCTAAAAAAAGCTGCATTCCCAAACAAATGCCTAAAATAGGTTTTTTTTGCACCAAAACTTGCTCTTTTAAAGCTTCTATAAAACCAAGTTCTTTTAAATTTTTCATCGATTCTTTAAAAGATCCCACTCCAGGTAAAAGCAATTTATCGGCTTTTTGCAAATCTTTTGGATTTTTAGCTATGAAATTTGTAGCTCCTATTTTTTCAAAAGCCTTAGCAACTGAGTTTAAATTTCCTGCCTTGTAATCAATGAGCGCTATCATTTTAAAACACACTCGTCTTTTCTTACCAAAGAACCATCATAATCTCTTATAAATTTGCCATTTTCGTCACGTTTAAAGATTTTTTTATTAGTAAAAGAATCTACAATTTTTTGAAATTCTTCCTCGCTAAAACCACTGAATTCAAGGTATTTTTTAATAGCCTTTTTAGGGGGTTTGCCATCGTATTTTTGCACCAAACGCACCCCTTCTTCACGGCTGATATAACCTAAACGAATATCCAAACAAGCATTATCTGTTGCTCTACCAAAGCCATATTTGCAGTATTTTAAATAATCATGCACATGATTAGAATAACAATCTAAATTTTCAAAATTTTCATAAGTAGTCTCAACAGGATGATCTAGAGTTAAAAAACCATATTTTTTAGAAATTTCAAGAATTTTTTTATAGTCCCATTTAAAATAATACCCTAAAAATAGCCCAGTAACCCCTACTCTTTGAAGTTCTTTATCGCTTGGATAAGTATATAAAAACAAATCTTTTTCAGTGATGCCATTTACCCCAAGCATATCAGAAGCACGATTTCCTAAAAGTCCACCAAATTCTTCAAGCCACTCTCTGCCTAAAATATTTTTATTTTTACTACTCGCAGGACCACCATACTCTATCTGCGGACTTTCCCCCCAGATGATCAAAGGCACTCCAAAATTTACCGCTATGCGTGGAACAGAAGTAAAAATTCCCAAATGGTTTTGCCATTCATTATCCCCTGTTCTTATAAAAGCTTCACGAGCAAGTTTTTGATAAACTTTTGGATCACGCTTGATATGGATCAAATCCACGCCAAGATGATTTAAATTGTCTAAATTTTTGCGCCCTATTTTCGTAGGCACACTAGGCTCAAAACACACACACAAAGGATTAAGTCCAAGTTCAAGCATTTTAACCACTTGAAAAGTAGAATCTTTTCCACCACTTACTCCGATAACACAATCATAAGCGGGATGTTTTTTATACTTTTTTACAAGCTCAAAAAATTCTTTTTCCCTTTCTTGCCAATTGATTTTTTTATTTTTAGATTCTTGAGAACGACAAGCATCGCAAACCCCCTCTTCGTCAAAATGCAAATCAGGCTTGGTATCTGGCATTACACATTTTTTACAGAATTTCATTTTTCCCTCAAATATTAAAATATACCAAGTAATATTATCTATACTTTGTATAATTATATTATAAATATTTTGTTATAATAAAAATAAAATAACAAAAATATAGAAAGTTTTCATGAAAAACAAACATTTTTTTATTATTGGCGGTGGTGATTTACAAGCAGATTTAGTGTTACATGCAAAAAAAGATTTTATCACTCATGTTTTTGACTACAATGAAAATTGTTTTTGCAAAGATTTAGCAGATTATTTTCATCCTATTTCTATTGCTGATAAAGAAAAAATTCTGGAATTAGCTATCAAATTTAATATAGTAGGTATTGCTACTGCTGCTACAGAACTTGGAAATTTAACAGTATGCTACATTGGAGAAAAGCTTAATCTTGGAACTAATTCTTATGAATGTGCTAAAAATACTACAGATAAAAGCTTAATGAAAAAAGTATTTGAAAGAAACAATATCAATCATGCTAAATACTTTATACTCAAAGATGAAAAAGATTTAGAACAAATTGCTAATTTCCCTGTTGTTGTAAAACCAAGCGATAGAAGTGCTGGAAGAGGAGTTGTAAAAGTATTTGATAAAGAAAATTTAAAAAAATATTTTTACAAAGCTAAAGATTTCTCTTATAATAAAATCGTTTTAGCCGAAGAAGTTTTAAAAGGTAGACAATTTAGTGTAGAAACTATAAGCTCTCATGGTAAACATCAAATTATAGCTATCACAGAAGAATATTTACGAGAAGGCGAATTTGCAAATGATTTTTTAGAAACACA
>NZ_MJWZ01000069.1:0-49464 GCF_001762535.1 Campylobacter sp. BCW_6889
TAACTAGCTGTCTAGCATTCATACTCTCAATCTATGGCAAAACAGATGAAAACAAAAGCAAAATGACACCTGCTGTTATAGCTTATATCAAAAAAACAAAAAACACTTTTATTGCCAAACTAAAAAGAGTTAAAAACCATGAGAGCATTATCGATTTACAAGCCAAATACCCAAAGCTTGATATAGTTTCAGCCTATCAATTCCTAACCCTCAAAGATAAATTCAAAATTACCAAATCAGAAATCCAAGATTTTGAAACACTAATCGATATTCTTTCAAAAAACGCCCAAAAATCAAAAAAATAACCCTAAAACGATAAAAACATTAAAAAAATCATTTTAGCCTTTTAAAGGCTAATTCTGTCATTTTAAACCCTATATCCATTCAAGATACCCACTTGCAATCAAAAAAAACACAAAAAAACCTACAAAAATCGCAACACAAAACAAAAACCACAGCCCATTTCAAAACTGCAAAGCATTTTTGAAAATTCGCAAGAACTTCTAAAATAAGCCCTAGCTCTCATATTATCGCTATAAATCAAGCACAATCAAAAATACACGCCATGAAGAAAATTTTGCAGTTTTTAGCTCTAAAGTCTATTTTTGCCAAAAATCTTACACAATAACTCGATTATCAACAATGCTTAAAAACCTACAAAATAGATATTTTAAAAGCTTTTTACAAATCGCAAAATGTCGGTAAAACATTGATGATTACTTGCCCGCAATAATAAGCTTTAAATGCCTATATTTGGGCTATATTATTGCATTATGCCCATTGGCTCAACTTTTTACATTTTTTTCAAAAAAAGCAAAAGAACCTAAAAATAAGGGTTTTAACATAATAAGCCCTAAATATTGATATTTTATTTTTTATTACACTTTTTAGTATATTTTTTCAACAATAAAAATTAAATTAATATTAAAAACCCTATAAAATAGTATTTTAAATAAACTCTTTTTTGTAGTTAAGTTGTAATAAAGTTGCACTCAAGTTGTAATAAAAATAACATTAACTACATATTAACTACACTTTTACTTCAAAAAACATGCAAATTTTCACATTTTTGTAGTTAAAGTGTAGTGAAAGTGTAATAAAGTTGAACTCAAATTGTAGTTAAGTTGAAAATAATTGTAATAAAGTTGCACTCAAGTTGTAGTTAAGTTGTAGTTAAGTTGTAGTTAAGTTGTAGTTAAGTTGTAAATAAAGTGCAGTTTATCAAGTAGCGTTTTTTTGCACTCAAGTTGTAATAAAAGTGTAGTGAAGTTGTAGTTAAGTTGTAAATAAAGTGCAGTTTATCAAGTAGCGTTTTTTTGCACTCAAGTTGTAATAAAAGTGTAGTGAAGTTGTAGTTAAGTTGCACTCAAGTTGTAGTTAAGTTGTAGTTAAGTTGTAAATAAAGTGTGATTTATTTCAAAAAAAAGTGTAATTAAGTTGTTTTTTATGTTTATTTTATGTTTCTTTTTATACAATTATATTATATATTTATTACAAAATTTAAAAAATATGTAATATAATTATATATAAGATAAAAAACAATTTTTTACCAAAAAAGGAGTAAATAATGTCAACACAAAAAATTGCCATTGATATAGGATATGGAGATACAAAAGTATTTTTCAATGGAAAAACTTTAAAATTTCCATCAGCTGTTTCTGAGGTGAGACAAGCTCAAGTAGATTTATCTGAAACAAAAACAGATATATATACCTATAATGGAACTCAATATAGAGTAGGGGAAAAAGCAATTACAAATGCTATAGCAACTAGGGGTTTTAATTTTTTAAATAAATACTCTCCTTTGTTAGTTTTTCATGCTCTTAATCAAGCAGAAGCAGATTTATCACAACCTATTGAAATAGCAACAGGGCTTTCTATTTTAAATTATCATAGCGCAAATGATTTTAAAGAAGTGATAGAAAATTTTACAATTAATAAAATTCATCTTGAACCAAGTGTATTTTTATTTGCACAAGGGCAGGGTATATTTTTAGAATATCCAAATCATGAAGATAGTCTTGTGGGTGTGATTGATATTGGCTACAACACTTTAGACTTTTTGGTTTTTGAAGATAAAGAACCAAGATCAGATCTTTGTTTTGCAAATCAAGGCGGAGCAAATCGTATTATAGTAGATTTACAAAAAATATTAACAAGAGAGTTTAGAGTAGATTTTAGTGAGCAAGAAGCTAAGAAAGTATTCTTAAATAAGGAAGTTAAAATCGCTGGTAAAGTAATTGATTTTAAAGATGAAATTAAATCCATGACTGAAAGATATATTGATTTTGTATTAGATGAATTTGCTAATAAGTGTGGTGATTTGATGGTGCGTTCTGATGGTGTTATTATAGGCGGAGGCGGCGCTTATTTCTTAGATCAAGAATATATAAAAGAAACGCACCCAAATATTATTTTAGCGCCTAGTCCGCATGAATTTTCAAATGTTAGAGGTTATTATAAAGGCGCTTTTGAAAACTAATATATAGGAGATAAATAATGTTTTCTTTAATACTTGATATAAATATTGATTATTTTATTATTATTTTGTCTTTAATGGCTTTAGCGAGCTTAGTGATATTCATGACAAAACGGTATAGTGAAAATATAAACTTTAAAACCACATTAGTTTTGATATACTTAGTGTTGTTTATTTGGTTTTTTGTAAGTTATAAGCTTTATAACTTTTTTTCTTATGAAACAAATAGCGCCAAAAAAGAAGCTGTTCAAAACTATATACAAACTATAGAAAACAAAATCGATCCAAGATTTAAAGATAAAATCAAAGAACAATTTAGTTCTATACCCAATACTTTTGGTTTTAATTTATGCTATGAGAATAATTATACAGGTAAAACTTGCTTAAACTATCTTTTTTATTTTGAAAACAAGATTAAAAATGAAGTTAAAAAAGCTAGGGAAGAGTTTGTTAAAGCTAGAGATATTAACAATAATATCAATGATAAATTCAACAAAGGAGAAGAAAATGAATCAAGAAATTAAAAATGTAGAAGTCCCAATGAATGAAAATGCTTATAAAAAATGGCAAAGAGTTCCAAAAGACATGCAAGAAAAAGCTATTGAAGCTGCTCTTACAATGTTATGGAGAGATGAAGTATTTTTCTATACTTTTTTTAATGGACACATTGAAGAAGGCGAGAATAGAATAGAAGCAAAGCGTGAAGAAAAAGTTGAATTTCCTTATTAGGATATTCAACGCATGAATCACTTTAGGCACATATTATAATACAGAAGAGAATATATGAAAACTTTTAATACTGATGATTATATTGCGATTGTAAAAATCATACCATTTAGTGAAAGAAGAAGTTGTTTTTGCGATTTTGCAAAACAGAATGAAATAAAAATTGAGAAGATAAATTGGAAAAATTACATAAACAAAGAAGATCTTAAAAAAGTTTATGCAATTTATAAAAACAAACCACATGAAAGAAATTTCTTTCATGAAAAAAAGCTTATTGTTAAAGCTTTTGAAGATGTTGAAAAATTTTTAAGGAGCGAGAATGAAATTAAAAGATTTTGATTTTAGGATTTGGGATAAACATCACAAGGGTTGTGGCAATAAGGATTGCAAATGCCAAACAAAATATGTTTATGGTGAAGAAGCCAAAACAAGGTTGTCCGAGTTTAAAGAAGATTGTGAAATAGAGCTTTTCACTGGACTTTATGATAAGAACGGAAATAAGATTTATGAAGGGGATATTGTTAAAACTAAAAGTCCATACGATTGCTTTTTGGCAAAAGTTAGCATTCATAAAGAAGGGACTTTTTATCTTGAGAGTAAAAGTAGAGATTACATAGGCTCTTTAATTTATTTAGTTAAAGATGAAGGATATGATACCGAAATAATAGGCAATATCCACGAAAACAAGGAGTTATTAAAATGAAAACTTTAAAAGAAAAAATAGAAGTTATGGAAGCTTTCAAAAACGGTAAACAAGTTCAGGTTAAAGATACAAATTCTGATTGGCATGATGTAAAGGAACCACAATGGAATTGGTTATCTTGTGATTATAGGGTTAAGCCTAGAGAAGAATTAAAATATAGCTTAACACAAGGGGATTATTATGTCTGTGTTAATAAAAGCAATAAGTATTACTATGGAAAAGTTTATAAATTCGTAGAATCTAAATTAGAAACTAAACAATATCTTTTTAGAAGCGTTGATACATTACATTGCGAAAAGTTTTGTAGGGAATATATACTTGAAGAAGATTTAAAAGATTTTATGAATATTTTAGATGATAGGATTTTTTGGTTTTGGGAGGTTAAAGTTGAAGATGAAGAAAATATAAAAGTTACACTTAGACGATTAAATTATAATGATATGAAAGAAAATGAAGACTCTTATAAAATAGAATATGCAAGACCTATATATTCTTTAGGTTTTATCTTAAGAGATAAAAAAGGCAATTTAGACTTAGACGGATTTTTTAAAGTATAAGGATAATAAAAAATGACAGAAATACAATTTAACGAAATTAAAGAAAAATTGACACAATGGAGACAAGAAAGACATTTAACCTATGAAAATCAGCAAGCAGAATTTTTGGGTAATGTTTTTGAAAAAGTAAGCGAGTATTTTAGAGCAAAAGATGATTTAGAAAGAGTTGAAGCACTTTGTGACATAGCAGTGTTTTGTTTTAACGTTTTTGATACTATAGATTTTGATTATTACTACGAATTTAGAAGCAGTAATGAGAATATAGAAATATATAAACTTACTGATGCGATTAGTGAAGTTTGTTACAGAGAAATTAAAAAAATATATGCAAAATCATATATACCTTTAATTATATCTTATTGTCAATATCTTTGTAAAAACTTAGGTTTTGACTTCTATAAATGTATGCTAGAAAAAATTAAAGAGATTGAAAGTCGTACAGGGTTTTATGATGAGAGATTAAATAGATTTGTCGAAAAAATAGGAGCTTATTGTGAAAGAGAGGCTTTTGATTTAGCAATTAATGATTTTAAATTAACAAATGTACCAAATAAATATTTTTTAGACAAAGAAGGCAGTGATTTTTGGTGTATAAGAATCGAAGATAATAATGGAGATTACGAAGATTATTATATTAGAAAATGGTATAAAGCTGATTATAAAAGTTACAGGTTATAAAATGTTAAATATCATCTTAGTTTTACTTTTTATATTATTTTTCATTCTGATGTTTTTTAACTATAAATATCAAAAAGCACAAGTTGAGCTTTTAGAACAAAACAAAAAAAACATTAGAATTAAATATTAAAATCTTGGAATTAAATATTAAAAAAATTGAGCTTTTAGAAAAAAGAATTAAGGAGAAACAATGAAAGATAATGAAAATAAATCAACAAGAGTAACTTTTTTTATAAATGATGAAAAAGTTGCTTCGATTTTAGAGCAATTACCGAAGGGCGTTAGGAGTATGTTTATCGAACAAGCCATTTTAGAATATTCTTCAAAAAAACCTAAAGTAGAATTCTTTTTTCATGGAATTACCAAGACAAGAAGAATAAATAAGGTAAAACAGCAAGATAAAAACTCTAAAGAGAATAATTTACAATCTAAAATTTCAAAAGAAAACAATGTTCAAACTAATATAAATGAGCCTAAAAATGATAATAAGGCTCAGAAAAAAAGCGGTGGAATGATGTTCAATTTTAGCCGCAAAGAGTAATACCAATTTCATTTGCCCTAAGTCCAAAGCTTAAAGTAAAATAAAAATAAAAAATTTTATTTAGCGGATTTAATATAAAAATATATATATTACACTAATATTTAAGCATAAAATAAGTGTTAATGATATATACTCTTTAAAGACAAAAAAGACAATTGCTAATGAAACTAACAAGGAGAAACAATGAGACTACAAGATTTTGATTTTAGAATTTGGAATAATAATTCTAAAACATATGAAGCGGAAACTATAGTAGAGTCGTTAGGCTTTATAACTGGCGTACTTAATCAATTAAGCTATGAAAAACCTACTATAGATTATGAAATAGAATTATTTACAGGACTTTATGATAAAAATGGTAAAAAGATCTATGAAGGTGATATTGTATCTTACATAACATTTCAAGGAACAACTCTTTTTTATTTTGTAACTATAAACAAGGATATTAATATCTTTGAGATATTTAGAATAGCTAATTTAGAAAAGTTTGAGCTATATAATACAACTGAAAGCGATAGATTTTCATTGTATTTATTCTCAAAAATTAATGATATGAAAGATATCGAAGTCATTGGAAATATACACAATAAAGCGGAGTTATTAGAAGTTAAGGAGTTAAAATGAGTTTTTATTATGATATATTAAATGCAGGTTTTTTTTATTTTGTATCCATTGTCACAGGTTTAACAATAATATTAACGATGGTTTTATTCTTAATGCTAAATAAGTTTTTTTCAGTAAAATTATTTGAATTCAATATCAAAAAAGAAATAATTAAAGCAATAATAATTTTCTTAGGAGGTATAAATATTATTGTTTTTATAGCCATTTTTATTTCTCAAGCCAGAATACCTAATCAAGCTTATATCTATAAATTAAAAAAAGAAAATATAGTTATAAAACCTTATGATTTTTTATATAGCAATTATAATACTTTAGGTTTTGGAATTTGTGAAAATGATAATTATACAGGTGAAACTTGCTTAAACTATCTTAAATATTTTGAAGAAATAGAAAAAAGGAAAGCATTAAAAACAGAAAAACAAAAAAAATCTTATGACGAAAAACAAAAAATTATAGAAGAGAATATCAATAAATTGGAGAAACAATGAGACTACAAGATTTTGATTTTAGGATTTGGGATAAACATCACAAGGGTTGTGGCAATAAGGATTGCAAATGCCAAACAAAATATGTTTATGGTGAAGAAGCCAAAACAAGGTTGTCCGAGTTTAATCAGAATAAAAGGAGAAAAAATGAATAACAAAAGAAAAGTTAGGGAATATGCGGAGAAATATATGTCTTATGTCTTATTTATTTGTATAAGTTCTTGTTTCGTTGCTTTAATGCTAAGTGCGGTCATTGATAGTGATTTTTACTCACTTTTTATTATTTTATTTTTAACAACTACGGTTAGTCCTCTTATTTGTATCGGGTTGTTTACATTAATAGAAAAATTGATAAAAATAATAAAAAAAGAAAAACAATGAAAATTGCATAAAAAATAAGGTGAGAACAATAATGCTTGATTATGAAAAATTTCAAACAATGAGTAAAGAAGAATATTTTAAAAAATATAATGTCGGAATTAGGTTTTTGTTTGGGTGCGATCTCAATCAAAAAAATGAAACTGAGATGATAAGTCTTAGAGTTTTTTTGCCAAAGAAGCACTTTCAAGAATACAAAAACATTGATATTTTTAAAACAATGGACTTGTTTAAAGAAACGCTATTGTTTAAAGGATTAACAGAACAAAGCATTAAGATTGATTTTGAAAAAAGAGAAATTGTAATGCCTGATTTTTTTATTAAACACGATATAGAAATCATTCCTTATTTTACGCAAGGTGGCGAAAAAGAAGAAGAATTAAGCAAAGAGAAATTTTTTGAACTTTTAAAGCAAAACAAGATTAAAGAATTAAACTATTTATGCTTTTTATTTTTCGGCTCTTTTTGTAAAGAAGAGTATGAGTATTTTTATAATCAGGAGTTACTAAAATGAAAATATTAGATTTATTTAAAGTCAAGGCTTATTATTTTTGTAGTTATAAGGCAAATAAAGAGGATAAAATTATAACAGGCAGTTGTTTAGTAGATTATAGTAGATATTTTTGGAAAAAAACAGATTTTGAAGTTGTTTATCATCTTATTTCTAATCAAATAAAAAAAGATTTAAAAGCTACTGGTATTTATTTCACGCAATTTCATAAATTATAAATCGGAGAATTAAAATGAATTATGAAGCATTAACCATTAAGCCAAAAGCTTTTGGGACAATTTTTGGATTATGTTTATTGGCAATGTTTTTTTAATGGTTACTTTTCTATGGATACCTATAGGTATTTATATAAAAAATTTTCTACCTAGCTACTTGTCTTTATTTTATGTAGTTGTTAGTCTTTTTGCTTTTGGTGTTTTGGTGAAAATTTTTAGCTTATTTGTTACAATATTTTTTGTAAAAGATAAAATGAACAAATTAAGAAGCATAAATGAATCGTTGTCATCTTTATTATTATCATCTTTAATAGGAATTGTTTTTACAGCTTTTCAGTCATTTTTTTCATTAGAACTATTTTTAAATGATAAACCTTATAATCCTGATAACATGATCTCGGTTGCATTATTTAGCTTAGGCAATTATTTTGTTGAAAATTCATATTTTTATTATTTATTGGGAGCTTCTTTGATAGCTTTTTTGTTTTTTAAGTTTTATTTGCTAAGAAATAAAATAGTATTAGAATTAGAAACAAAAGAAACTACAGAAACTACATTCTCGGAAAAGGAAAAATTCTATCTTAGTCTATTAGCTTGTGTAATATTGATATTTGTTACTGTAGGGACATTTTTTATGTTATTTTGGTTTTTAGTTCTATTGATAAATAAATAATTATATAAAGGAGAAACAATGAAAAAACTTACATAGGAAAAATCAATGACAAATCAAAAAATTATAACTAAAAGACATTAATCTAAATCAAAGGAGTAGCATGACAGAAGAGAAAGAAAATAAAGGAAGTTATAGCCTACAGATTAAAATTCCAAATGAATTAAAAGATAAATTAGAAAAAAAGCAGAAAAAGCTGGGGTATCTTTAAATCAGTATATAATGTATCTTTTTATTGATGATATAAAAGAGAAATGCAATTAGTTTTATTTTTCTCATTTTTGAGAAAAATAAAACTAAACTTTTCAACAAATTTATTGAAAAGTCTTAAATAAGAAACATAAAGGAGAAATAATGAAAAAACTTATGATTTTACCATTGCTAGTAACTCTAGCCTTAGCTGATTATACTCAATACAAACCAAGCGAAGATTTTGCTAAGTATTTTACTAAGCAAAGTTGTTCACAAGTTTTAGATAAGTTTTATTATCTAAATTGCTATGATTATAATTATAAAGGCACAAAAGCCGTAGCTTATAGATTAGAAGCAGATAATCTAAAAGGCGAACAAATCAAAAAACGCCCACGATTTGAAGATGATACAAATATACCTAAAAAATACCGCACTACATGGAGTGATTATAAAAATAGCGGTTATGACAGAGGACACACTCTTTCTAATGCTTCCATGAGAAAAACAACTCAAGCTCAAAGAAGCACTTTTTTAATGAGTAATATTACTCCACAAAATCCACAAATCAATCAAAGAGTTTGGAATAAAATTGAAAAAAGAGAAAGACAAGTAGCTTTAAAGCTTGGAAGTTTAGAAGTTTTAAATTTAGTTAATTATGATAACAATCCACAAAGAATAAGAAATCAAATTGCTATTCCAAGCTCTTACACTAAGATTTTAAAAGGTGATAATTTTAAAGAATGTTACCAAGTGCCAAATCATGAAGTAGAAGATGAGAGTATAAGATCTTATCAGATCAAGTGTCAATTCTAACACTCCACAAATATCAACCATGAAGCCCCTAGAAAATAGGGGAGATTTTCTACAATAATCTTAAATATAAATCCAAAGTTTAGTGTATTTAATATAAAAATATATTTAATACACTAATATTTAAGCATAAAATAAGTGTTAATAGTGTATGCTACATTAATAAAAATCAAGGAGTAAAAATGAAATTAGAAATAAATATAAGTGCAAACGATATCAAAGAAATTCATGTAGAAGATGTTGTTTATTTATATGAAAAATTAAATCAAGAACAACAAGATTTATTTCTTGGGTTAATTAATGCCACTAAAAATATGGGTGAAAATAAAACCATTAAAATTTTAAAAACTCACTTTAGTGGTTTAGTAAAAGATTTTATCCAAGAAATAAATAAAAAATAGGAAAAAAAGTGAAGCTAAAAATAGATAGCACAGGTTTAATATTACTTTTTATGATATTAATATCTTTAATTTTTATAAATATAGAATACTTAATAAAACCTATATACAATGAATTCTATAGAATATTTCTTACAACATTGATATGGATACTTTTATCCATATTAACTGAAACTAAGGATAAGAAATTTATTAAAGTTTTTTATAACTTAAAAGGTATTATCAATTCAATACTAATTTCATTTGTGATAGCAATAATCTTATCATATTTTATGGAATTTAATGATTCCTTTGGTAGTACTTCATATACTGTATTTATTGTAGTAATGAATTCAACAATGCTTGTAATAATAGTTAATTTTAATAGAATATTAATCATTTGTGAAAAAGATTCTTATGTTATCAAGCGTTCTAATGATATAAATATTGAAAGTTACATTCAAAAGCAAAATAATAAAATACTAATAATTGATAATACTCAGGATGATTTATTTCGTATTTCTATATCAGATTGGAGAAATCAGGAGTTAAAATGAACTTATTAAATTTTATTTTAGGTATAAGTGGATATGGTGATTTTGTTTTTATTTTATTCATATCTATGATTATTTATGCAATTGCTTTTTTAATTATTATTCTTTTATTTAATGTAATTTTTGAGTTATTTAAGTTTTCCGAAAAAAATACAAATATTATAAATAATAAATTAATATTTTTATTTTTTTTATCGTATTCTTGTTTTGGCATTGCATTTGCTTTGATTTTTATTGTTTTATTTGGAGAAGCTAATAAATCTTATATTGAAAAAATTAATAAAAAATATAATATCAATTTAGAGGCTATACAATCAATAGGCTTTGGAGTTTGCAATAATAGCGATTATAAAAGTCAAACCTGCAAAAACTATCTTAGATATTTTGAAAATTCTTTAGAACGATCAATAGCTCAAATTAAAAAAGAAGAGATTGAAAAAATATCACACGGAAAAAGTAAAAAATAAATTTTATTAAAGGAGTTCGTATGGAAAATAAAAAATTTATTTTAGCCTATATTATTTATATAGGCATTATTGCTTTTATTATTTTTTTTGGAAAAGATTTTCTAAATTTAACATTTTTAATATTTGAAAATTTATGGAACTTTTTTTCAGCGATAGAGGATGTTTATTATTATACAGGCATTGTTTTATTTTGTAGCCTAGCCTTTGTTTGTGTAACATTAATATGTTTAGAAAATAAAATAGTTGGCATTTTAATATTTTTATTAATTGCTACTCCATTGCTTTTTTTATTTTTTTATTATTCTGACGCTAATTTTAGTCTCAATTATTTTAGAAAACTTTGCGACTTGCAATTTTTTCCTATTAAATTTATTATACTTATTGTTATATTTTCTTGTTTTGTAACAGCAGTAATAGTTCATTTTACAGGATTAAATACCGATGAAAATCAATAAAATAATTTGGACTTGTATTAATTGTCAAAAGATTAATGATACAAGCTTAGGAAGTTTAAAAAGTTTAGAAAAAACAGAACAAATATTGACTTCTTTTAATGAAGAAGTAATCTTGCTTGCAAAATGTAAAAAATGTAAGAAAAATAATGAATTGCTTATGAAGTTTAAAATAATAGGATTAAGTCAGTTCCAAGATGAAAATAAGAGTAAAAGAACACTTAATATGGTTAAAATTAACAAAGAAAGAGCCAAGAATAAAAAGGAGAAAATTTTTTCCCTTTTAAGCGGATTGTTTTTAGATAGTTATAAAGATGAAAAAGGAAATTTTGATATAGAAAAAATAGCTTTACACGCAAAAGTAAATATAAAAACTGCAAAAAAATATATTTTAGAGTATGAAAAAATCATTGACTGAAAATATAAAAAGGAGTGAAAATGTATGAAAAAACAATGAAAGAAGTTTTAAGCGATATTTGGAATAGAGCTTTTGCCAAAAAAATAGGATTTAACGAAAAACACTTTAGTTTTACTTATAATAAAAATAAAGAAACTTTTCTAGTTATTATGCGTCTTGAATATACTATAAGCGATTGCGATTTATTTATTAATGAAATAAGTTATGAAATAACTAATGAAAAATTAGGAGGTCGTATAGTAAGATATGGTCGAATTTCAAAATTTAAAGGATTTTCACAAGAAAAAAGTTTTTATAATAAAACTAGAAAAGAGATTAATAGTACTATAGCAATTTATATGGATAAAGAAAGTTTTAAAAATTATTTACCATATCACTTTTTAAACGCTTATTATAAGAAGGAACCAAAATGAACTTATTAGGTAAATTAAAAAAAGAACAAATTTATTTTTTAGGATTGTTTTCGTTAGTTTTGATGTTAATATCTAATATTTTTAATATTGACATTTTGTGGGGTATTTCCTTATGTTTTCTTATAATTATTTCTTTGGCTTTAATTAAAAAAGATAAGAATTATAAGGAGTAAAAAATGATTAAAAATATGGATATATTAATTAATATTTTGACTAATTTAAGTTTTTTGCTACTTGTAAATATCATATTTATATTTATATATGATGCAATTGATAAAGAGATATAAAAGGCTTTAATTTCATTGGGAATGCTTTATCTTTCACTTTTATAGCTGTATTATCAATTATGGCTGCAATAGGTTCAATAATGTTTTTAGGGCTTTATACTTATAGATTAGAGAATTTCTAATTAATTATTAAAACTAAAGGAATAAAAATGGAAATATTATTAACAATAATACCGCGAGTATTTTATGAAGAAATGATTACAAGCTCACTTATTTTATATTTTACGGCAGCTATTTATCTTGCAACATTATCTATTTTGTTTATGTATTATAAGGAAAAAAATAATATTCCTCATCAGGCAGTTATGCTAGGGACTTTTATTTTTTGCATTATTTTTAATGGATCAATAATTTATGTTATTTGCTCTTTTATTTTTCAATATTACACAACAGAAATGCCGTGTTTATTTTTATGGAAAATTTTTATATTTATAATGGTTATTTCTTATGTTTTGATTTTTTTACTATTTCCACAATCTTGCTTTGGTGGATTAATTATAGTAATCTTTACAGCTTTTGGTAATCTCATTTTTATTCCTCTATCATAATAAAAAATATTTTAGTGTATTTAATATATAATTATATCTAATACACTAATATTTAAGCATAAAATAAGTATTAATAATATACACTACAACAAACAAAATTCAAGGAGAGAAAATGAGTTCAACTCAGCAATATGAAGCAATGAATGAAAAAGTAATGGTATTATTAAAAAAAGATAGCGAAAAAAGCTCTGCTGTATCTGCAAGTCCGTTAATTAAAATTTCTATGGATCAACTTAAAAATACAGATAATGGAGAAGTCTATAAAAAGCTTGACGAGCTTCAAGTTTTAATTGACAATGTAAGCCCATATAGGAATAAATCTGTTTTTGGCAAAGCAGGGGTTATCCCAAAAATTTTATCCAAAGCTTTTAAAATCAACCATCTTTCGAGATATATTGATAAATTCGAAAATTCATCTAAGTTAATTGATAATATTATTCTTTATTTAAATAAAAGTAAAGAAGAGCTTGAAAATGACAATAAAGCACTAAAATTAGAAATTGAAGGCATGGCAATTAAACGCAATGAACTTAAAAATTTAATTGAAGAATTGTCTCAAGCACAACAAGAATGCGATGAATATTTGTCTATTAATAAAAAAGATGAATTTGAAATAAATAGATTTAAAAGTGATACCTATTTTCCTTTATTGCAGAAAATGACTGATGTAAAGCAAAGAGTAATGGTAATGGAACAATCAGTGATTGCATTTACAACTCTCATTGCAAACAATAGAGAGCTTATCGTTTCTTTAGATAGAGCAAAAGAAGTCACAGTTGAAGCCTTAGGGGTCGCTATCTTGATGGCTCAATCATTGTCAGAACAAGAAAGAATATTAAATAGCGTAAATGGTTTAAATAGAGTAACTTCTGATTTGATTAAACAAACTTCTACACAACTTAAAAATCAAGGTGCAAGTATTCAAATGCAAGCCTCATCAGCAATGCTTGATATGCAAGCTTTAGAAACTTCTTTTAAAGAATGTTTGGAAAGTTTTGAGAAGATTAAAGACTTTAGAATTAAGGCTACAGATGATATTAAAAAGCACTTGCAAAATTTTGACAAATTAATGGATGAAATTAATTCTAAAAATATGTTAATCAATCATGTTAAATAAAAACGGAAAGAATTATGTTTGAATTAAGCAATGAGCTTGCTCTTTCTTTTGAAAAGATAGGGCTTTATTTTTTTATTTTTATCATCTCTATTCAAACACTATTTATCTTTTGGAGTTTTACAACAAGTTTTGATTTTTGTAAAAAATATTGGAAAGAATCTATTACATTCGGATTAAAAACATTAATGGTAGAGAAATTTAAAAAAGATAAGGTTATCACAGTAGTTTCTCAAAATCCAAAAATTCTAATTATAGATAATACTATGGAAGATTTACTTGTATTAAAAAAGGAAAGTTTTATTGTTGAAGAAGTAAAAATCATAAAAAAATGCAAATACACGCCTAAAACCAAAGAAGAGCTTCAAGCTCTAGTTAAAGATGAAAGTATTTATCTAGGTGATATTGATACAAGCGAGATCACCGATATGAGTTATTTATTTACTGGATCCACTCGTACCAATTTTTCAGGTATTGAAAAATGGAATACAGGTAAAGTAAAAACCATGCGTAGTATGTTTGAATGTAATAAATTTTTTAATGAAGATATTGGAGCTTGGGATGTAGGTGATGTTAGAGATATGGCTTGGATGTTTTTGAATTGTCCAAACTTCAATCAAAATATATCTGAGTGGGATGTTAAAAAAGTTGAAACTATGAGTGGAATGTTTTGGAATTGTGAAAGTTTTAACCAAAATATACGCAAATGGAATATAAAAAAGGTTTGGGATATGAGTTATATGTTTAAATATTGTAAATTATTCAATCAGGATTTAAGCTCATGGAATACAAAAAGGATACGCACCTATAATATGTTTAGTAGATGCCCTATAGATGACTCAAATAAACCTAAATATATATAAATACAAAGGAGTAAAAATGAAATTATACATGAATAGCGATAAATTAAATAGCATTGAAAATAATAAATTAAGAGCCATATATAAAGATATTAAAGAAAAACTTATTGATATTATAGTTTATATGGATACAATCAATTTAGGAAACATTAGCAAAGGTTATATTGAAAAAGAATTAAATAGCATAATTTTAATTCTTAATCAGAATTGCAAAGAATATTTTTTAATTAAAAATAAACTACATACCTCAGATTTGGAAAGAAATGAGGAGCGATTGGTTCAGCAAGCTCAAAAGTTGTTTGATAAACTTAAAAATTTAGATTTTAAAAAAGAAATTAACATTGAAAAAGATATCAAACTAGATCATATTGAAAATTCACTAGACAACAGTATAAAAAATAGAGTACAATAATATGATTGTATTGATTTTTAAAATTTTAGGTTTTATTGGTCTTTGGATAAGCGTAATAGTGCTGTTTTTTAATCCGCCATTAGGCGCAATTTTTATGTTATTAGCATCATTATTGACTGTAGTGGGCATGATAATTGAAGAAGGAAACACTATTAATCTATCTTATTCAATTATGGAATGGATTTGGAATGTTGGTAAATATGTTTTAGTAATATTTGCTATCATGATGGTTTTTGCTGTTGTATTGGAATTAATAAAGAAAATTAAATCAAATAAAAGAGTAAATAAGAAGATAGATATAAAAAATAAAGAAGAACAAGATTATAAAATTCTAATCATAGATAACACCATGGAAGATTTACTTGTATTAAAAAAGGAAAGTTTGTATGAGAAATAAAGAATTGAAAATAATAGAAGCTTATGGGGCTTTTATGTCAATATTATTTAGTTTTTTAATCGTATATGAAAATGTTTGGACTAATATTTTAAAAATATTTCTCTACACAGAAATTCAAGCTTTTTTTATTTTTTTTGTTAGAATTTTTATGATTTTACATATGATATTATTTATGGGTTTTTTATTAGATGCAAAGATTAAAGCCGAACACAATCAATTAATAAAATTGCTTGCTGATAAAAAAAAGAAATTGACTGTTATTTTTCTCATACCTTTGCAAATTTCTTTTCTTTGTTCTGTTGTGCTGGTTTTTTTCTTTAATATTTTTCCAAATATACATTCATTAGATTTTAGCTTTTATACAATTTTTATTTGTGTTATACTATTGTATAATCTTATATTGTTGTATAATTTTACAAAAATTATTAGGAGTTAAGATGAATAAAATTTCAAAAGAAGAACTACAAAAGGCTACAGAGGAATCATTGGCTAATGTTTATTCTTATGATCCAAATTCGCCAAGTGGCTATAGAAAAGATTTATTTGATATTTCAAATGAAGATTTTGTTGAAAAATATGAATTCATAGATAGTCCTACTTCAGATGACATGGTGAAATGCAAACAAAGCGATGAAGTTTTTCAGGTGTTTTATAAAAAAGATGGGAAAATAAGATTGCTTAGAGTTAGCAATGTGCAAGCTTTAAATCATTTTGATAAACTTAAGGGTGTAATGACAAAAATAATTTTAGATAGTGGTTTCAAGCCTGATGAACAATGATGTCCAAATTTCACAAATTACTAATATCCCTTATTTCACTATTAGAGACTGGAAACAAAAAAAAGATAATTGGAGGGAAAAAATATATCTTTTTTTAAAAAACACTAATCAAGAAGAATTAAAAGAAATATTTTCAAATTCTATTAATTCTTCTAATACAGGCTTAAGTGATTCTAAAATTGCCAAAATTACAACGATTCCATTGCCAACGCTAAATACTTGGAAAAAGGATAAATCAACTTATAGAAAGAAAATCTATGATTTTTTGAAAAGTTGTGATGAAAGTAGATTAAGAAATATTTTCTTATGAATTTAAATATTTAAAAGCTATTTTTAGCCTATTATTAATTATCCATATGATAAAATTTTTAAAGTTTGCAAAATTGATTTTGAAAGGTTTTAGCCTATTATTAATTGTTTACATGATAAAATTGGTAACGCAATTTAGAGAATCAACAATCGTTTTAGCCTATTATTAATTGTTTATATGGTAAAATAGACTTATCTCAAAAGCCTATTTTATCAATGTTTTTTCTTATTTTTTGAGCAAAAATATCTAAAACCATTTACGCTCTTCGTTTTCAATTAAACTTAATTCACCTGAAGGACTTATACTGTATTTTTTAATTTCAAGTATTTTTCCTACCACTATAGATTCTTTATCATTTTTTCTAAAAACAACCATTTCATCTTCACTAAGGTTGTGATAATTGTTGTCGTGTTTTTTATAAGTTATTTTACTTCCTGAAGTATTAAAACCATGATAATAACAAATGATAGGCTCTTTCATGCCCTTTATTTTTACGCTAATTGGAGTATTTTTATACAATGACATGCAAAAGTTATAATTTTCATTCATTTCAATGCCTTCTTTGGTTTCTCCATTTGATGTAGTTGCAGGGGTTTTATTTGGAAGTTTTTTTGTAGAAAAATCTGCTTTATAAATAGACACTGCATGGAATTTATTTTCTTTATCTACAAATAAATCAGTTCTTACTAAAGAACCCTTAGCATTCGCATAATATTTATCATTATATTTTCTTATTTTACCTAATTTTACCGCAAGATCTAAATCACCATATGTATTTTTAAGTTCTTTTATTTTAAGTGGTGTTAGCTCATGCAAAGTGCCTTTATTTTTAATTTTTAAAGAATGCGAAACAAAAATATTTTTTACTTTTTCAAGTGCTTGCTCTTTAAAACCACTAAAAGGTGGTAAAAACTTTCTTTTTAACAAATAATCACTTTCAGATATTTTGTTTGCGTAAAATTCAGCTTTTGCTAAATCTAATTCTTTTTTAAAATTATTAAAAGCAAAAATAATAGAATTGGTTGTAAAAGCTACTATAATGGCATCCATAGCATTGTTTTTATAATCTTTGTGATTTTTAAAGCCTAAATACCAAAAATTTCTTAGCATTTGAGTAATCATCCCTGAGCTTAAAACGACATGTTGTTTACTTCCTTTTTTTCCATAGCCTAAGGCTGTATTTTCATCTTCACTGATAGGCAAAAATGAAAGATACTCGTTAAGATAGCTCGCAACAAGTTTAGTTAGCCATCTTGTATCTTGTAAGGTTTGTTCTGTAAAATCAAAAGGCTTTTTATCCTTAAAGAATTTGTCAAAAATTTTAAATCTTTTTTTGCCATTATATTCTTTAATTCTCTCATTGATTTCAGTCCAAAGTTTTTCATCTTCTCCAAAAGCTTCAAAAGGTGTTTTTCCTTGTTTTAAATCGCTTAGTTTTTTAAAAGTTAAAATCTTATTGCTATAACTATCATCAAGACTTCTATTATAAGGGCGTATATAATCAATTACTAATTCATCAAGGCGATTTAAATCCATTTTTAAGCCTGAATAAGGACATATTCCTTTTTGATCTTCAAATAATCTAACTATTTGTATGTTTTTAGAAGTTTCTTCTAGTTTTAATTCTTTTATTGCTTCTAAAGCTTTTATACGACTTTGTTTGTTTTGTTCAATTTCTTTGATTATTTTTTTTCTATCGTTAAAACTTATCCCAAAATCTCTTGTTAGTTCTAAATGAATTTTATGGACACTACCATATCTTCTTATGATGTCATTAAGCAATTTTCTAAACTCACAAATAGCTCTAATAACCACAGGAGAAGAAATATCCTTAGCAAAGCGTGTTTTTTCAAATAAAGGCAAATATTCGCTTTTTTCTTGATTTTTAGCAATTGCAAAATTGCAAAGCTCACAAGCTTCATCGTATCTTTTACCTTCATACATTAAAGGTATGATTTGTTTTAAAGCCTTTAAAGATAAATTAATATGATCATTAAAAACAAGTTCTGAGAGTTTTTCGATTTGTTCTGCATTTAAAACATTATAATTTTTTAGCTTTTCTTTTAAAGTTGCTGTGTCTTTGGTTAAGGTGATATCTGTAGCAATACTATCAAGTATATCTTTATCTAAATTAGCAAAACCATCGCCTAAAGCTTTTTTAAATTCATTAAGTTTTTTCAAATCTACAAGTTTGGAGTTTTCAGCATTATTTTTTGAATAATCTAAGCCTTTAAAGTTTATGTCTTGTGGAAGATTTAAAATATCTCTGATTTTTTTATAACTAATGCTTGTTTTATCTAAAATAATGCTCATAATCTCATTAATGCTATCTTTTTCATAAACTATACCTATATCTTTTTCAATGCTTTTTAAAAGGTTTACAACTTTTCCCAAAGCAACAAACTCACAAGCGCTTATGGTATTTTTAGCAGCTCTTTTTTCGTTTTCAAAGAAAATACAATTTCCTATTTTATTTGAAAAATCTTTCAAAGGGCGTTTAAAAAAGATGATTTCAAATAGTTTTTCTTTAAAATCAGCATTTTTAATTAATCCTAATTCTTTTTGTTTATCAAGAATAAGATCAAGTTCTTGCTTTAATAAACTTCTTGGAACAGAATTAGAATAATCTTCTGTGGTATTTCTTATTTTTTTAACTTCTTTATTTTGAACAAAATTTTTATAAAAATATTCACCTACGCTTTTAAATTTAAGCATTGCTTCTTTGTTTTTATTTAGGGCTTCAATAATAGTTCCATTTTCATTTTTCAATGCACTATCATCATATCCTCTATGCTTAGCAATGTGTAAAATAATAGCAGATAATTCTTCTTTGCTGATTAAAGAACTTAAAGCTTTGGTTCTTAATTCGTAGATAGATTGAGTTGATCCGATTAAAAAAAGTTTGGATAAATCAACATTAAGCTCTTTTTTTAAAAAAGTTTTAGTTGCAAGCATTCTTGCTTTTTTTCTTTTGACTATTTTCATATGAGCTTTGTTTTCTCGGCGTTCAAGGGCTAATGAATTACCATTTTTTGGATTTTCAGGTATATCAAATACTCTTACTCCGCAATCTATGATTTCATCATTTTCTCTTAACGCCCAACCGATATTAGCAATACCTAAATTAAATCCTATGATTTTCATTTTTTTCTCCAAATTCTTTTTGAGATTTTTCTATTAATTGTGAATATGTTTTAATTGCTTTTTTGGCGCTAAAAAAACCTATTACACAAATAGTGAAAAAAAGCCCAAAAAACAGGGCAAAAAATGTTAAAAAATTATAATCTAGTTTCTGATTATTAAACATATAACTTATAATTGATAATATAGGCAATACAATTATTCCTGCTGTATAGATTTTTAACTCTCTTCTGAGTTTTTGTATTGTATTCATTTTAATCCTTTAAAATTTTCCATTCATCAGATTTTAAATCATCCAGTGTGAGTGTATAAGGAAGACTTTCTTTATTTTTAGAATTAGCTTTAAAAAAATAAAAATATTTTTTATTTTCACCTAAACACATGTAAAAGCAAGCGCCTTCTCTTATAATTTTAAGATTTTGTGGATTTTCAATATTTTCTATTGTTTTCACAAGATCAACTATATTCATAATTGTTCCTTGCTTTTGCTTAAAATTTCTATAAATTTTTCAGGCAATTTATTTAAAAAATTTTCTAAATTAAAATCAACTCCATTTGCCTTACCATCCTTTAAAATTTGATAAGCTTTTTGTACACAAAAATCATCATAAGCGTTTTTTTCAGGGCTAAAAAGGGCTTCAATGGCAGCTAAAGCGTATGTTTCTTTTTTTACTTTTGTGCTAGTAGAACCAAGATAATCAAGAGAGCTTATAATTTCAATAAGATCTTCATCTAAATTCCAAACTTTAAATAAGTTTGATAAAAAAGATATATGATCAACTCCTAAGAATTCTCTTTCTAGTCTTAATATATTATTAAAATTATTCTTGCTTAAATGCAATAAAAATTTTTTATCTATGTTGTTTTGAATTAAAAAATTTGAAAACACCATGATGCCTAATCTTAACATCATAACGCATGGAATTAGATTGTAACATAATATTTTATCTTCTTCTATTAGCCAAGTAGAAATAAAATTGGTTTGCTCATGAATCAAAGCTAAAAAACGATCAGTTTCTATGCCATAAGGACTTAAGTTAATTACAAAAGAACTTTTTGCATAATCAGCAATGATCATATTTTTAACATTGCTTACCCCTAAAAGAACCAAGGCTTGATTAACGGTTTTAATTTCTTTTGAAAAACCATAATAAGCTGAATTAGTTAAATGCAATAAATTAGCCGTAATTAAAGGATCTGTGCTAATAATATCTGCCACTTCATCAATAACAATATTGCTTCCATGTGTAGCGATATATTCTTGTAATTTTTGAATGGTTTCAGGTAATGGCGGTAAATCATCCAAGCTTTTAATGAGCATTTCATTAATCTCATTAATATTTTTTTCTAATAAATTATTCATTATGTCTCCTTTTGAAATTTAATTAATTTTTCCATTTGTTATTCTTGCTTTTTTGAGTAATTTAATTACTTCTTTTCCGTAGGGATTATTGATAATTCTTCCATTGTAACAAGTAATACCCTCTTCATTTAATCCGTGTTTATCTAAACACATTTTTAATATTTCAGCTCCTACAAAAATATTAATTTTAGGTCTTAATAAATCATTTTCATTAATACCATATTGTTTTTTTAATCTTGGTAAATGAATGCTATTAATTTGCATAATGCCTATATCATAAGTACCATTTTTATTTGGCTTGCTAATAATATTGGGCGTTAAGCGACTTTCTTTATAAGCAATGGTCCAAAGCAATTGCGGATTGATTCCGAATTTCTCTCCTGCCTGTGTAAAATAATTTTTTTGAGCAAAGAGCAAATTAGCAAAAAGTAGGGAGGTTAAAAAAAAGATTACTTTCATTTTTCTAATTTCTCACGAGCTAAAGTTATTGTAAAGGGTTCATCATATTTCATGTCTATTTTCTGCGAAATTTGTTCAAGAGTTTGTGAACTTTTGACTAATACTAAATTCCACAACATTAGCATTTCATCTGCATCTTTAAAATCCAAACCCACGCCTGCAGTTTTTTTAAGTTTTAAAAAAATATCATTGGCTTTCATTGCCAAATCAACCATAGCTTCAGATTCCAATGTATCCGCAAGCACGATTTTTGAATTGTGTTTTTTAAGTAAATCGGCTCTTCTTTTTTTCATTTTTCCTCCTTTTTTACATAAGGCTTAACAATACAATTTCTTAATCCGCTATTATCCTTATGAATACTAAGTTCTGAAACACTCATTCCAAAAGCTCTTTTGCAATCAAAAGGCACACAAAAGAAAACTTCATCTTGCTTTTCATCAAATCTTAAAAGATAAGTTGAATAGTAAAAGCCTTTGTCCACATTAACAAACCAAATCAGTCTTTTGTTTTCATCAGGATGATTTCTATAATAACGAATTAAAAAATTAAGTTTGGCGTTCAAATTTTCATTTTTAACATTAAGTGCTTTAGCAAGACTTTCTAAAAGACATTCGTGGCTGAATAACACAAATCTTTTAAAGCTTATAGCTTGCGGAATCTTAGTAAAACCTTTACGCTTAAAAGTGTTAATTTTGGACTTTATAATTTCAATAAATTTTGCTTCAATTAGCGGAATGTCAAAATTTTCTTCTTGACTTAAAGAATATTCAACTTCTTGAACCTTGTTTTCAATCATTTCAAACATATTTTTTATGATTTGAGTATCAATAGTCTTTTGTTTTAATGTATCAATCTCTTCTAATGTATTAACTTGATTATCTGTAGTGATTGTATCTGTTTTTTCTTGGATTTTTACACTCTCACTTATCTTAGCTTCTGTATTATCTGAAATTAATATTTTATCACTATTTGATATTTTTAAATCTTTATAATCATAATAAACAACCTGATTATTATTTTTGGCGTATTCTAATGCTTTTTTACAACCATCAATAGCTTCATTTATATCTTTGCAATCTCTAAACATAGCAAATCCTATTTTAATCTTCTTATTTAATTTTTTATTAATCTCATCGCTCAAATCATAAAAATAATTCATGGTATCGGTTCTGTTTCCATTAATCACGCCGCATTCAACAAGTATAAATAAATCTTTTTTATTTTTATAAAATTCTTTTTCTGTATTTTTGAAAGCGAATGTATAAACAAGTTCTTGGAATTCTTTTGAATTATCTTCGGCTACAAAAAGGAAAAATTGCTTTTTAAATTCATTGAAATTAAGAACAAATCGATCTTGAAGCTCTTTTAAATCTAAAATTGAAATTTCATTTTCAGCGCTTTCATTTTGTGTTTTATTTTGAATGGTTTGAGTTTTCTTTTCTGGTGTTTTAGAAATTGTTTTTTGGGTATTTTCATACGCTAGATTATTTTTTTGCGGAACTGTTGTAATAATACTTTCTAATTCTTTATTTCTTATTTTCTCAAACTCTTCGCTATTTTGCAAATAAGCATCTAATTCATAATCTCTTGTTTGTTTGTCCGCATCAATTAATAATTTCAAAAGTTTATCATCTTTATCAATACTACCTAAGTGATGCCCTTGAACAACGGTAGCAAGTTCTTTTAAATCAGGATAGTTTTTAAAGAGTTCGTAAAAAATTATATAGGAGATTTTTTGATGTTCTTGCATTCTTTTTAAATTCATAAAAGCTTGTTTTGAATCACCTTTTAATCTTTGTTCTTTGATATAGCTTTCTCTTAGTGTAAAATTATTAATCTTGCCTATATCATGTCCCAAGGCTACAATAATTGCTTTACCAAACAATGTTTTTTTAAAAGACTTGTATTCTTTACTTTCGTTTAGTAATTCAATAATCTTGTAAGCTACATTTAAAGAATGTCTTAAAAGACTAATTTTTTCATATATATCAAAGCGAGTTTTTCCATCAAGAGTAACTGTATCAACCCTTTCACCATCTTTTCTTCTAGCAGGTATTTTTCCATAAGCGCTATTAGGATCTCCTTCAAAAAGTTGCACAACACTTGGACAAGCAATATTTTCTTCGAGCAATTGAAGTAATTTAATAATCATTTCAAGGTGCTTTGGATGGATCTTTTCGCGATTAGGTTTAATAATATCATTTAAAAAGATTTGACTTATGTCTTGTTTTAAATTAGCTAAAGAAATAATAGAATCACGCACTTGCTTATTTACCATAATAATATTAGCTTTTTCAGTGGCTTGTCTGGAAGTATCGATCATAGGAGTATTGTCATTTTCAAGCCAAATTTTTGCAAGCTCTTTAATATGTATATGTGCTACTTCTTTATCATTTGATGGATTTTTGAGTTTATTGTTCATATACCATAACAATAGAATAAAGAAAGCTTGTTCTATGATTAGAAAATAAGCTATTTCTCTTGAATACTCCCAAAGTAAAAATATATAGGCTTGTAAATTTAATAATAGACTAAAATTAAAACTTGAGTATCCCATTTTTTCTAAATTTACCCAAAATAAAAAGGTTAAAAAAAGAAAAATAGATACGAAAGTGATTATAATTTGCCAAACAACCTTTCTAATGAGTTGATGGCGATAAATAAAACTCATCACATTTTCAATTAAATCAAACATTAAAATCCTCGTTTTTTTGAGTTACATTAGGCATATCCACAACTAATTTTCCATCATTCACTTTTAAAGTCTTTCCTTTAAAACGCCCTTCAAAACCAAAATAAAAAAATTCTCTTTTTTGTAGGTTAGTCACATCATCAACCTCAATATTTAATTCTTCAACCTCTCTTGAAGTAATTCCTCCTTCTACGGTTAAAAAATAAGAATAAGCTCTTTTTTTACCCCCTAGATCTGAAATCATTTTAGAGCTTTTTGTATCATTTAAGCGCATAATTATTTTAGTGTTGGTGAGTTCTAATAATCTGTTTGCCCCATCTTGTCCTATTTCAGCCGCTAAGTCAGCTGCTGATTGAGTTAACCCCATAATAGCTACTCCTGCACCCCTTGCTTGAGCATATAAAGTTTCTATACCTCTATACACAGAAGAAGCAGCTTCATCAATGTAAATTTTTAATGTTTTATCAAATTTTTTTCCTGAGGCATAAACCCTACCCACGCAAGATTGAATCATAGAAATGGTTACTTTGGAAATAATACTTGACACTTGTCTTGTAAGCATAGAACCTGTCATAATATATAAAAGCACGCCTTGATTTTCTTGTAATCTTTTAATAAAAGTATTTTCTTGGGCGGTGCCTATGATTTTACCTACATTACCCATGGTCATTTGAGTAAGCGTGGTTCTAAGAGTTGATGAAACTTTGGCAAAATAATCTTGTGGTGAGGATAAAACCCTATCGTATAAAGCAAGCAATCTAGCAATCTCATCATCTTCAAAACCATTGCTTTGTATTTCTTTTAATTCTGATTGAAGCTCTTTTAAACCTTCATAATAAACTTTTTCAGCAATTTCTTCAAAATTTAAAGGTTTTTCTAGCTTTTCATAGCGCCTAATGATAAGCAAAGCTTTTACAACAGCCGTGGTTGTTTCATTTGCAACATTATAAAAGAACTCATCTTTTGCAGGAACACCTGAAACAATATGAGCAATGATTTCTTCTTCCATGTAGTAATTTGCTAACGGATTAATTTTGATCGAATATTCAGGATAAATAGGACTTAAAAACATAAGTTCTTTTTCTCTATTACTTTTTTTAGCGATTTCAACCATTTTTGAAAACAGCCCTATATCACCTTTAGGATCAATGATAACAACATTTTTCCCTTTTGGAATATCTTGTTCAATAAGCCCTTCAATGAGTCTTGTTTTACCTACACCTGTGGAACCAAATACAAAAGTGTGATTTTTAGAATTATCATCGATTTGATATATTTCCAAAAGCTTTTCTTGTTTTTTATCTTCTAATTCAAAACCTATGCCGATAAATGTTTTTTCTTCTTCTGATTTTTTAAGAAACATTTTTACACTTTATTTTAAATTAATTTTCTACTTAGAAAATTATTAGATATTGCATCATTGCATAAATCTATGGCATATTTTAAGTATCTAGGATTAGATTCTAAATCGCTTATATCAAAATCATTATAAGTTGGACACATAAATTCTATAGCTATGGTTTTGTAAATATAATCTAGTGCTTTGCTTTTACTGTTTTTAAAATGAATCTTAGAGAATGTATTTAATTTATTTAGAAATTCCAAATAAAGCTCTCCATTAATATGGCGTTTTAAGTTAGTGTTTTCAGATTTTAGTTCTTTATTCTCAATTAATAATCTATCACATAATTCTTTGTAGTATATATTAGAATCAATGGTTGTATTGTTTTTATTAATACTACCATAATAACCTTTTTTTCTAATGCTTGGTAAAACTTCTTTTGTTACCCACATTCTAAAAGGTTTTGCGTTTGGTTTGTCACTTCTCATTAAGATGAAATAAAGCTGTGGTTCATCTATCATAGTGAATTCTTTGATACCAAAACCTGTATCAAAGCTATGTAGATTTAATCTAGATAGCTCAAACTCCCTTAAAATGGTATTTTTAACATCTGTAGTATTTTGTATATCTAAAATCTTACAAATATCACTCAAGCAAAACAAAGGCTCATTATTTTCATCTACAGCTACTCTAACTTGCCCTAACTCTTCATTTTCAAAAAGAACAATATTGTTATTGCTCACAACTTCGGTTTCTAAAATCATTTTTTCTCCTTTTTAAATTAATAATTTTCATACGCATCTTTATTTTCAAATCGCTTAACTCTTTCTTTGTAGCCTTTGTAAAAAATTGTTAAATAAGGCAATATAGCAAAGATACACATAGAATAAAGCAATTCATAACTAGCATCATGCAAAGCAGGAATGGCATATTTATAGTAAAACACATAAAGTTGTTCAGTGCTGACATTAGGTTTGAAATATTGTATCAACCATAGTGTCCAATCTGCCCAAGAATATACAGTGCGTGGATTATTAATTGATATTTCTTTTAGCCATGAAAATAACCAAAATATAGCAAAACCTTTAAGCAAAAATGAAAAACTTCTGCCATTCATTAAGGCAAAAATAGCCCTGCGAGTAAGCAATCCTTTATAATACTTCGAGATATAAGCCATAAACAAAGTAGAAACTAAAATAGGAGCATAAGACAATAAATCAAAAAATAGTTCTTCATTTTTACTCAAAGGAGAATCTAAAAAATAATATTTGTAACTTGGATAAATAACTTGTAAAAAACATAAAAGCCCTGTAAAAATAAAGCTTTCAAACATACCGCTTTTAAAGCCTATTTTCAAATAGTCTAAGATTTGTTCAATGGTAAAATATTCTTTTGGAATTTCTTCACTGCGATCTTCGATAACATGATATCTTTGAATTTCGCTTAAAGCATGAAAAATATGTCTACCGCTTCCGCCCTGTCTCTCCTTTAATTCCCCAAAATCTAAATTAGGATGTGCAAATCTACCTGAACCATAAGAATTTATATCGCCTTTATTGCCTATATTACCGCTACCATTCTCCATTATATTCTCCTACTATCTCATAAAAATTTATCAATACCTGTAATTTTTTCAGTTCTTTGTTAATTTCTTTCATTGAACTAATGGTAATGATTCTTTCCAAAAACCTTAGCCACATCCAAGCTTGTGCAAAAAAAACTTGTTCATCTTTGTTTTCAAAAACAACTTCTTGATTATTGATAAATACTACATTGTTTATTTTTCCTCCTTTTTAAATTAGTTTCTTACTTGAATGTCAAGAAAAGTATTTGCTGCACGCATTGTGTTTTTAATTTGATCTTTTGTAGGCATTTTTGTACAAAAGATAGATATTTTTCTTGCACTTATTTTTTCAATGTAATACACGCCACAATCGCTCATGTTATTCATAACTTCATATTCTAAAATATTCATATTTTTCCTTGTAAAAACCAAACAACCATTAGGAGCTTTTTTTGAGCCTTTAAACTTTTTGATAGCAAGGTATAGCTCAGTTCCCAATTGTATTCTTGTTAAATCTTTCCGTAAAATTTCGACTTTCGGCAAAAATCCAAAACCTATACTTGAAGAAACTTCAAAACCTGATTTTAAGACTTTTTCTATCTTTCCTTTAAAAATCATCGATTTTAAAGATTTAACTTGTTCTCTCTTTTTTTCTAAAGAATAAGAAATTACAATACTTATAAATCTATCTTGGACTGCTTTATAATTGTTTCTTTTAATTTGAACAAATTTTTTGCGTTTCTCACCAAAACGATTATAAATAATCTCATAGAAAAAAATTTTTTCATTTGAAAAATCAGCATGTAATTTTCCACATTTTAAAACAACTTCAAGAGCTTGTTTAAGCGCTGAAAACACTTCAGATACTTCAATGTTGTAATTATTAGCAATTTGTAAAAGCTCCGATGTCCTTTTAAAATTCATTTTTTTTCCATAACATTTTTATATAATTATATCATACAAAAATTAAAAATTTATAGTTTTATATAATATAAATATATATTACTATAAATACAACTAAATGCCTAAAAATACACATATATCATCTTAAAATATATAATATAAATATATAAAAATAAGAAATATATAATATAAATATATACTATTTTATAACAGTATCAAATTATATTCTGCAAATAGATTTTAGATAAAATTAAAATAATATTTTAGCTACAAGGAAAAATAAAAATAATGAGAAAATTATTTGTAAAAGGCAATAAAGGAAAAAATAAAAGAAGCTATGTTCAAATAATGGATATTTTATTAACACAATTAGAGGAAAATTTACCTTCTAAAGTGGTAGCTTCAAGATATGATGTTACTTTGCAAACTGTCTATAAATGGAAAAAAATATATGCAAAGCATTTAGAAGATTACAAAAAATTGAAAGAAGAAGCTAAAATTAAAAATGCAGATAAAGAAAGCAAAGATTTACAAGAAGAAAAAATTCATAACGCAGCTTGTGGAAAGAGACTAAGGCTTTTAAGAACTTCCCTTAATTTAAGTCAAGATCGTATAGCAGAAATCTTAGGCATAACAGTAGCTATTTACATGAGAATGGAAAAAGGATATACAGTATTAAACAGCTACATAATTACAAAACTTTATAAGTTCTTAGGTATTAATCCTATTTATTTAATTACAGGTGAAGGAGATTCCTTTCTAATTAAAGATCCTGACTTATTTAAAAAAATTAATACAGAACAAAAGAAGTACAGCAATAGAAATAATACTAAAGAAAATGAAGAAGATTTATTCTGATTCACTTCTAAAAATACTAATTTCTAATTGACAAATTTATCTTTAAGAATATTAATCTAATATATAAATTTATCTTTAAGAATATTAATCTAATATATAAATTTAACTCTCTTTTTTTAATAAACTAATCTCTTAAAATAAATTCTTAAAGGGGGTTATTATTACAGTTCCGTTTTTTATTATTACAGTTCCGTTTTTTTTAATTAAAATAATTTTAAAATAACTAGCATAAAGTGATTTAGTCTAGCTTATTTTTTAATAAATAATAATAGTTTTTTTCCAAAACTATTTCTAAATGCTAACTAATAGATATTTGAGCTTTAAAAATTATTTTTTTTGATTATTATTACAGTTCCACATTTTATTATTACAGTTCCACATTTTTTTAAAAAAAGAGAGTTTTTTACTTATAAAAAACTTAAGATTATGGAGAATAGGGATAAATTCATTATTATAACAGTTCCACTTGTGATAAAATAGATATTAGAAGGGTGAGAATTAAGATAAAAAACTTAATTAAAATTTAAAATTATGTAAAAATAGAGATTTTGAATTATTATAACAGTTCCACTTGTGATAAAAATATGGAAAAATAGATATTTATATGGTTTTTTAAAAAAAATAATAAAAACTATTGACTTTTTAAAAAAAACAAAATATAATTTGCCTATTAACTTTTTATTAAGTTCGGAATAGCAATAAGGAATGACAGGTCCACACCTCCTGCCTTATATAGCTTTGTGATGAGCGAGTCACATAGAAACAGGTTGTGATATTGAAATTCGGTTAGCTCTTAGCCGATTAATTCCCTTCTAATTGCTGGGAAGAGCTGGTCAAGAACATTACGATGTGGAGATCAGACAGATTCGTAAGTCTGCTCGCAATTACGCTAAGATATAGTCTTAGATAGGATTGATATACCAAGCTTTAGTAGAAATACTATTGTTTCCTAATTGGATAGGTAAAAAATATCAATTCATGAGTCAGTCAGCAGCTAAGATTCTAAGTTTAAAATATAATTTGAATTTGTAGAGTTTGCTAAAGTATTGCTTTTAACTTTAAAGGGTACTAGCCCAAATCTTAAAAAATTGAAACAAAGGATACTTTTAGTATCCTTTTAAGTTAAAACAATACCAAACTCACGAGCGAATTCTGCAAATTCAAATT
This sequence comes from Campylobacter sp. BCW_6889, assembly GCF_001762535.1. Classification (NCBI taxonomy): domain Bacteria; kingdom Pseudomonadati; phylum Campylobacterota; class Epsilonproteobacteria; order Campylobacterales; family Campylobacteraceae; genus Campylobacter; species Campylobacter sp. BCW_6889. Next base: position 30,447 of record NZ_MJWZ01000069.1, read on the forward strand.
TGTTTTAAATATGAATAAAGTTCAGAGACTATCGAAAGGGTATCATCTTTTTTAGATGAGAGAACCAAGTAGAGTAGGTTATAAGCAATATATTCAAATCTTTTTTAATAAACCCCATTTCATTCAATTTAAACTTTCAAAGTATTTAAACAAACAAGGAAATTCTATGGCAAAAAATAAAAATCAAAATGAAAATACAACTCAAACAAATGAAAAATCAAATGTTACAACTCAAACAAATCAAAATTCAGAGAGGATATCTAGGGCAGAGTTTTTAAGAAGAAGAATCGAAGGCAAAAAAAGAACTATCGATTTAAATTCAAACGCTCAAGTATTTGTTAGTGATTCCATAGCAGGTACTGAAATTTTTTCTGATTTGAGAATGTTAGATGCAATGGACTCAACCATAAGAAAATTATGGGGAAACGGAGTTGATTCTAAAGATGCAGAAACATGGGTAGAAGAAATCAATTTAATTAAAAAAAGCATCAATGAATTGCAAAATAAAGGTAAAGAAATTTTAGTAAAAGTTGGAAATGTAAGACATATCTCCAATAATGTTTTAAGAAGAACAATTCTTAGAGAAATTCAAGCACAGAATGTTAAAGCTGAGTAGTTTTTGAAATGGGGTAAAAAGGATTTTTTTATATAAGATAACCCAAACGGAGGGGGCTGTTTTGTTACAGTCAAGATATAGTCCGTTCTTTAGCGTGAGCTAAAGCTGCCAAATAAGCATTTTAGTCCTTTTAATGTTTATTTTGGCGTACGCAAAGTTGCGATTTGCGTAGAACGCAAAGTAAGTTTATACATGGGTATTAATTTAAACGAATAGGAATCCATTAGATGGATAAATGTTCTTAAATAAGAACGCAAATTTTATCTCATCTTTTGGTGAAGTATATTCCTTGTGTTTTTATTTAAGAATTTTTTATTCTTGAAATTATACACAAAGGACTTATTATGATGACAGATTTACTTGATGAACACATCGCTCTTTTAGAGCAAATGGAACTTCACTACCTAGAAAAAGGTGATGAAAAAATGAGCTTAAAGATTCATTCTCAGATTATTAAAGCTGTAGATTCTTTAGGTTTTTGGTCTGCTGTTGAAGATGGTTATTATATTCATAAGAACTATTCTTCTTTTAAATACAGATTTTTACACTTTGCTTTTAAAGTGTTTCGCCCTTTTTTTAGAGCATAATTTAATCCCTTTTTTAGGGATTTCTTTTTTGTTTTATAAAAGCAAAAAGAATATCCCTATTTAGGGTGTGTTCTCTTTTGTTTTTATAAGACAATGTCTTAAATAATTTTTTTTTAAAGGAGAACACATGTTCAATCAAATTACAGTTATAGGCAATATTTGCCAAGATATCGAGTTGAATCGCTCTCAAAGCGGCGTATCTTTTATAAATAATGCTATTGCTAGTAGTTATAAATATACTGCTAACGATGGCACAGTTAAAGAAGAAGTTTGCTACTTGAGCTTTAGTGTCTTTGGTAAATTAGCCGAAAATATGAATCGATACTTGCATAAAGGTTCAAAAATCTTTTTACAAGGAAGAATGGTTCAAGAAAACTATATAGATCAAGAAGGAAAAAATAGAACTAAGTATAAGATTGCTGTCGAAGCTATGAAGTTTTTAGATAGCAAACCTGCTGATAACAATCAATCAGGTAAAAATGTTCAAGAAACTTCTACTCCTGAAGCTAGTCAGCCTGTAGAGCAAGCTCCTGAAGCTAGTCAGCCTGTAGAGCAAGGAGAGAATTTTCCTTTTTAATTAATCAGCCCTAAGTTGGGATAGTTTTATCCCACTAGGGGTATTTCTATCCCTTGACTTCTAACATTTTTTATGTTATAAGATAAGGAGAAAAAATGAAAGATTTTTTCAAAAAAATGGTAATATTTGCAAAAATACCTACAAAAGCAATTTTAAGATTTATGGAGTCTATCGGCATAGGATTGTTTGTAAATAGTCTTTATGGTTTACAAACAGGTGATAGTAGAGCTTTTATTATCCTCATCGAAAGTTTGCTAATTTTAACGGTAGTTGCATTATCATCAATCTTTCTTAAAGATTGAACTTTTTTTGAAAAAAGGAGAAAAAATGGATGGTTATAATATAGCTATTTTAATTGGCGCTATCACTCTTGTTTTTGGCACATTGGTTTTAGTAGCTCATTATCTCAACGATAAACACACTAACGAAAGTAAAAGTTAATTTTTAGCTTTTAGCTTAACACGCCCTATAAGTTGGGAATAGATTTTTTTATTCCCTTCTTGGGCAATATAAATTTCTATTCCTTTTTTTATTTAAAATACAAAAAAGGACATAAAAATGAACACAAAAATTACAAATACTCAAAATCAAGCTGTCAGTACTTCTTTCACACAAGAAAAAATTGAACTAATTCGAAAACATTTCTTTCCTGTCAACGCTAAAACTGTTGAAATGGAATATTGTCTAAATATTGCTAATAAGTATAATTTAGATCCGTTTTTGAAACAGATATTTTTTGTACCAAGAAGAGCGCAGGTTGAAGTTAATGGTAAAAAAGAGTGGGTTGATAAAATTGATCCTTTAGTGGGAAGAGATGGTTTTTTAGCTATTGCCCATAAAACAGGAAAATTTGGCGGAATTCGCTCTTATAGTGAAATTAAACAATTTCCACGATTAAATAATAAAGGAAAATGGGAATACATTCAAGATCTAGTTGCTGTTTGTGAAGTCCATCGCACTGATAGCGATAAACCTTTTGTCGTAGAAGTTGCTTATAACGAATATGTGCAAAAGAAAGCATCAGGCGAAGCTACTTCATTTTGGACTACAAAACCTGATACCATGTTGAAAAAAGTAGCCGAGTCACAGGCACTTAGAAAAGCTTTCAATCTTAGTGGGTTATATTCTGCTGAAGAAATGGGTGTTGGAATGACTGAAAGTAACGACATTATTATCGATATTGAAGCCGAACAAAACAATACTCAAGAAAACAAAAAGAAAGTTGATTTCTCACAAAACTTTTCACAATCAAACGCTACAACTTTTAGCGAAGATGAAAGACAAGTTTTGTTATCTTTGGGACTCGAAGTGAAAAATGAAGATGGTTATTATTGGATTGTAGGAAATACCTATGGTTTAAATGAAAAAATCAAGCAATTAGGTTATAGATTTCACTCTAAGAAAAAAACATGGTGGAAACAAATTGGAAATGTAGCCTAATGACAGAACATTTAAAATAATACTCTCGCACTAGAACAATCTAGTGCTAATTTAATCCTAAGTTGGGATAGTTTTATCCCAGCTAGGGATACTTCTATCCTTTTTTTTGTTTTTGATAAAAAAGGAAAATACAATGAATTTATTAGGAAAAATAAAAAAAATCGAGCAAGAAAAAAAGAAACTTCTTAAGGCACATAAAGGCTTATTTGAGGCTTCTAATGAAATTGATCTTTACAACCTTATAGTTAAAAAGGAATTTTCAAAATTTTACAAAGCTGTAAATGAGAAATATCTTTGCAAAACTAAAGAATGGGATGAGAGAATGGTGTTTGCTCAAGATTATAGTGATTTTTTAGAAAAAATCGCAAATATTGAAAAACTTCAATCTCTCATCAATAAAAAAAGTAAAGACAATGTGGATGGTTATAAAGTAGGAGATTTTCTCTATTCAAGTTGGGGATACGAACAAACAAATATTGATCTTTATCAAGTTGTAGCTACAACTGAAAAAACCATTTATCTTGCAGATATAAAGGCAGATGTGAAAATAACAGGTTGGGAACGAGGTCTAAAAAGTCCATGCAAAAATGCTTTCAATTTCAACAAGGTAGCTTTTAAGACATTCTCAAAATATCCGCAGGATTCAAGAGGCGGTTATACTAAAAGTCTTTGTAAATACAAAGGCAAAGCTCTTGAATTCACAAGTTACTATTAAAAAGGAAAAAAATGAAAAAAACACAAAGAGATGTGATAGTACTAGCTTCTTATCGTAGAGAAATTTCTCTTAACACTCGTATGAGCAAAGATAAGACTAAGTATAGTCGCAAGCAAAAACATAAAAAAGCTTATTACGCTTAATCTAAATTAAACAGCCCTAAGTTGGGATAGAAACTATCCCAACTAGGGATACTTCTATCCTTTTTTAATTTAAAAAATATAGAAAAGGAAAAATTATGAAAAAAAATAAATTTGATGAATTTGTAGCAAAAAACTTACCAAAGGCTTTGAAAAAAGATACTGAACAGAGCTTAGGAGATAGATCTAAATATATTGGATCATCTGACATAGGTGGTTGTCTTAGAAAGGCTTATCTTGATAAAACAACTAATTATGAACACGATTTAGCCACTCTTATTCGCTTTCAAAGGGGACATGTTGCTGAAGGCATTATTGAAAAAATGCTTGATGGACTAAATCCTACACTTCAAAAAGAAGTTAAAGTGACAATAGATGGTTTTGATCTAAAAGCTCACATAGATTTTTGCTTGGAAAATAAAGATGAGATTGTGGTTGTTGAAGCTAAAAGTGTTAATACAGCTGTTGATAAGCCTTATGACTCTTGGGTTATGCAGGTTAATTTTCAGCTTGCTATGCTTGCAACACAAACACAAAAAAAGTTAAGAGCTTATGTTGTTGCTATCAATCTAAATACAGGTTGGTTTAAATCGTTTGAAGTGAATGGCAATCAAGTGCATGAAAAAATGGCAATTGAGAATGCTCAAATTTTAGCAAATGCTCTTTTAAACAAAGAAGAGCCTATTGCTAGCGAACAACTTTATTGTTCTACTTGCCCTCATAAAGGTTCTTGTCCTTTAATGGTAAAGAAAAGTGAAGGTAGTGAACTAAGTGGTGATTTGCTTGAGGTAGGCAAAAAAATAATTGAGTTAAATGCTAAGAAAAAAGAACTTGAAAAAGAACTTGAAGAGAAAAAAACCTTGATTGAAGAGTATATGCGAACTTGCGGCACTAAGAAAATCAAGATCGATGATAGTTTTATTTCTTTATCAAACGACACCACAAGCGTAAGCTTTGATACAAAAGCTTTAAAAGATAATGAGCCTGAGCTTTATGAAAGTCTTTTTGAAAAATATCAAAAAACTTCTCAAAGAAAAGGCTATTTAAGTATTAAGTAGGATTAACACTCGAGAAAAAGAGTTATTTTTGCTTTTCAAGGAATTTATGAAAGAAGTTGAGGAAATAGAATTTTTTATATTTCAAAAAATAAAAAATTCTAAAGAATTTAAAAATGATATTTCAAAGCTAGAAGATAGGAATCTTCCGAAACTTTTTAGCGATGAAAAATTAAAAGTGCAAAGCATTTATGAAAGGATTAAAAATGAAATATAAAAAAAAGAATTTTAGCGTTTGTAAAAAAAGCTTTGATATAGCATATGTATATGTTGTTGAAGCTTTATGCAATGATTATCTTTCAGAGCGGTATAGAATTGGCGTTTTTGCTAGTTTTGATGAAGCTTTGGATTTTGTTGCCAAAAATTTTTACAAAAGCAAAAAGTCTAAAATTTCTTATTCAAGAGAATCAAATGACACTTGGGTTATTGATAATGATGAAATCAAAAATCAAAGTATCAGGAATAGAATAACAGATAGTTACATTGAAAATGTGAATATAGATGCAAGAGAGATCCGTATTAGGGTTGATACTAGCAATTTTATTCTTTTAAATGATGGAAGATTGATTCAAATTATAGAACCTTTTTTTCACGATGAAATTGTCTGCTTAAATTAATCAGCCCCTAGTTGGGATAGAAACTATCCCAACTAGGGATACTTCTATCCTTTTTTAATTTAAAAAATATAGAAAAGGAAAATTTATGAATAAAGGAAAATTAGAACAAGAGTTTTGGGATTTTGTAGCCATGATAACGCTATTTTTTGTTTGCACAGTTATTTTTGCATTCGCTAAATTAGCAATATTGGCAGCTGCTTGTTGGATAATGTTTTTATTTTTCGCAAGCGTTTATCCTGTTAAATGGATAATTCAATTTATTTTATTTTTATTAAAAAGAAAAAAAAGGAAATAAAATGGATACAAGATCTTGGATTGCAATGGAAACAGATAGCGGTTATTATGTAGATCATATCTATTGTCATTATGATGGATATGTAGAAGGTGTAGGATATACTCTTTTACAATATTACAATGATCCTGAGTCTGTTAAAAAATTAATGAAGCATGGTGATATTAGTTCTTTAAAAAAAGAACTAAATCAGTGTGAAAAATTAGAAGTTGATCAAAGCGATAAAATGCTTTTAACGGAATTTTTAGATTTTACCGAAGGCAACGAGTTATGTGATATAGAGTATTTTTATCTCTATTCAAAAAATCGTTGGCATTATTGCAAAGCTTCTGAAGGATGTATCTTAACGCAAGAGCTTTGTTTTAATTACAATAAAGAAAAGTTATTAGAAGAAGCAAAAGAATATGCGTTAAAACAATTTGAAAACAATAAAGAACTTTGTTTGGATACAAATTTGGCTAAGTTTTTAAATTATGATTGGGAATTAGCTTATATTAATCAAGACAAAGCTTATGAATTGTTTGAAAAGGAAATAGTTGATTTAAAGTTAAGTTACAAAGAAATAAAAGACAATCTTGAATTGCTAGATGTTGAATTTGAAGAGAAATTGAGTGATGAATATTTATCAAAAATAATTGCTCAAAAAATTTTCGAACTCTATTTAGAAGAAGAAAGAAGTGTCAATCTAGTAGGAATTTTCGATGAAAAAATCGATAATCTTATTCGTAAATATTTCTTTAGTTACACTGAAAATCTTAGCTTTGGCGAAGAAGCTATTTTAGATAAATTCGTTAAAGAAAAACAAATTGATTTATTAAAAGCTTATTTTGGAGAATAAAATGGAAAAAATTATCATAATTGCAAAAGAATCGGATATTAGGGCTTATAAGAATCCTAATATTGCAAAAAAATATTTGAAAAAATATTTTGATGAGTTTGCAGATAAGGCATATACAGATCATGATTACGCTTCAATAGATAGTTTTGTTGATAAACTTGATACAACTGAGAATACTATTGAATTCTTGGTTAAAGATAATTATGATTTATCTCCTGTAGTATTCACAGGTAAAACATACTTACTTTGATTTTTTAAACAGCCCTTAGTTGGGATAGAAACTATCCCACTAGGGATACTTCTATCCTTTTTTTAATTTAAAAAATATAGAAAAGGAAAATATTATGGGATACAGATGTCATATAGCAACTCATTATGAAGTTAAATATACAGGTGGTTATTTTAATAACAGTGAAAATGAATTATTGGAATTGTTAGAAAAAGTTGAACTACTTGATGATACTTGGATGAATGAAGGGCGTGAAGAATTTGAAGTTTCTACCGAAGATGTTCTTTCTCTTGATTTAAAAAAATATGATTTAAACGAGGATGAAAAAGACTTCTTAAAAGATTTAATTAAAGTTGCAAAAACAGCGCCTTATGCTAAAAATAGTGGCTATATTAGATTATCATGGTTTTAGGAGCTTAATATGAATTTTAAATGTTGTATAGTTGAGAAATATGAAATAGTTTATGGTAAAGGGTATTTTCAAAATGAAACGCAAAAGCTTGAGGATTTATTTGAAAAATTACAAATTGATTATTCTGAGCCAAGTGATTTTATTATAGAAATCCCTACAGAACAGTTGTTTAGCTTGAAATTATCTGATTATCAATTGGATAGCGATGAGCTAATCTTTATGGAAAATCTTATAAAAACAGCTAAAACAGCTAAATATTGTAAAGATTTTGGTTTTATTAGAATAGATTGGAGAGAATAATGAGTGGTTTTAAAATTATACCAAGCAAACATTTTGCGGAAAGATTACAACAAAGAAAAGTTGATCTTAGCCTTGTAGCTTTGATTTATCAAGAAATTGCAAAAAATCCATTTCAAAAAAGCTACAAGCTTATAAACAATAACTCTGCTATTGTTTTTGCTGTAGATAGAGATAATGGAGTTATTACAATTATCACAGGTTATCCTGTTAAATAAGGAGTTTGCATGCTTAAAATGATTTTAGGCACTATGAAAGCAGGTAAATCTGCCAAACTTATAGATGAAGCTTCTAATATATTGTTTCAAGATGAAGTTATCATTATTCGCCCAAGTTGTGATACAAGGGAATTCTTTACAAGAAAATACAAGAATGATGATCTTAAGCGCTTTAATTTTGGAAATGAAAATACAAGCTTAAGTTCGTACAGATTTATCTTTGTAGATGAAATACAATTTTTTAAGAAAGATTTTTTAAAACAAATTATCAATCTTTCAAGAAAAAAAGAAATAACTATAACAGTAGCAGGTTTGCTTAATGATGTAAAAGGAAATGCTTGGGATAATGTGGAAACACTAAAATCTTATGCAGGTGAAATTTTACATTTAAAAGCGGACTGCGATCGTTGCGGCAAAAAAGAAAGTGCAATTTTTCATATAGGCGATGGTGGTATTAATAATAACTACTTTGTCTTTTGTGAAGAATGCTATAAAATGTAGCTTATTTTACTTAAAACTCGCCTTTAGGGGATGCTTTTATTCCCTAAAGGGGTTATTAGTATCTCTTATTGGCTAATCAATTAGGAGATACAAAAATGTTAACTTATACAAACGAGCTTGTTGTAGCTAAGCTTGCAAGAGCTTTAGCCTATAAAGAAGCTAAAAAAGACAAAAACAAAGTTGATTTTTTAATAAATCTTTTTAAAAAACAAATCCAAAACTGCATTAAAGCAACAGAACATTTTACAGATCGTGTATCACAAAGATTTGAAGAAGTCGAAAATGATACATTATCAGTTGCTATTTCAAGAGCTATTAGAGACACCTCACCTTTACAGCGTGGTGCTGATTATCATATCGCAACAACTCAAAAATATTTTGATGAAGATAGCAATATTGTTGTCGTTCTTGAAAGACAAGGCGAATTTGGGGCGGTTTTAGTTACCACATATAAAAGGGGACAAGAAAATTTGCTTTCTGATGAAGAATTGGCTGATCTTAAAAAAAGAGGAGTTTTGTAATGGGCATAATATGTATGTTTGGGATATTTAGTTTGGCTTATGTTTTAATTTGCCTTTTTTGCATGTTAATTATGATGTGTTTTGGCAAGTTAAAGCCTATGAGCTTATTAAGATTTTTAATGTTTTTCTTAACAGTACCTTTGGTTTGTTTAGAACTAATTTTTGAAGGAAAAAAGAAATGAACATATTACTAAGAAATGATATTGATGACTTAAATTTAAAAGAATTTAAAAAGTTTCGTGAATGTGAAGAAGCATTTCGTCTTAGAGGAATGAAGAATAAAAATCAAGAAATCTTTGTCAAAAGAATGGCAAAAGGTGAAAAGATTATAGCAAGAATTTCCTGCGTTATAGATGTGAAAGAAAAGATTAAAATTGAAATTCTTAAAATCTCTCGCAAAGAAAAAGAGATTAAAGAAGAAATTTTATTCGAAGAAAGTTTTTTTACAAATTATCATGAAACACAATTCCATGATTTTCATGGTTTTAGAATTTACAGAATCATCAAATTATTCTTAAGAGATTATTTAAAATTATAAAAAAGGAGACATAGAATGGAAAAAAATTACGAAGATTTTAAAGAAGCGCTTTTAAAAGGCAATCTTGCACTTGTTTTAACAAGTGTTTCAAAAAGTGGAATGACACGCACTTTTAAAGTGTTTTATAAAAATAAAAAAGAACAATATTTGCCTATTCCTGATGAAATTGCCAAGGCGGTTTCAGATAGAAAAGTAGATGAAAAAGGCATTGCCATTAGAGGTTGCGGAATGGATATGAGTTTTGCTTTATGGCTTAATATTGCAAGCCATTTAAAGTGTTATGATGAAGCTTATCGCAATTATTTTTCTTATAAGCCTAATAGAGGTAACTTTAATCCATTTTATCCTAATATGGAAACTTTTATTAATGAAATAACAAAGAATCAGTCTATAGATTGATAATCAGCCCCTAGTTGGGATAGTTTTATCCCAACTAGGGATACTTCTATCCTTTTTTAGTTTTAAAAATATAAAAAAGGAAAAATTATGAAAAATGATGAATTAATCCATTATATTAATCAGAATTTTCAAAAAGACTGGTTAAAAATTGAAAATGAAAAACTTGTATTAATTTATACAGGTGAATTAAAAAAATTTTTAGACAATAAAAATATTCAAAGCGAATTGGATTTACATTCAAATCGCAATGAGAAATCTTTTCAGAGATTTATAAAATCAAGAATAACTTATGTATCTAATAATGAAAAGTTGTATCCAAACAGTTTTGGATTAACAAATGCACCTTTATTTATTTTCAATAAAATAAATAACAAAAACAAACAAATTGCTGTATTTGCCTATATGGATTATGCTGTATTTGATTGGGTTGATTACTTAAAAAGATATAATGAAGTTAAATTTTCTGGTTTTTTGAATTTGCTGGAGAGTGTATAATTTTTTAAAATTAAACAGCCCTAAGTTGGGATAGAAACTATCCCACTAGGGATACTTCTATCCTTTTTTAGTTTTAAAAATATAAAAAAGGAAAAATTATGGGAACAAGGTCTTTTATAGCAAAAGAAAGATATGATGGATCGGTAGTTGCAAAATATTGCCATTGTGATGGATGTTTATCTTGGAATGGTGTTATTTTAAACAAATTCTATAACAATAAGGAAAAGGTAGATGAGTTGTTTAAAAATAGCAGTTCACTAATTTCATTGAAAACTACAGTCAATGAAAGTGAATTTCATGAAAACAGTCAACACATAAATATATTTAAAAACAGTGAAGAATATTTTAAAAATAATCCGTTAGAAAATTTATTAAAATTTTCTAATATAGAATATTTTTATCTATTCAGGAATGGCAATTGGTATGTAAAAAACTATAAAGAAACTAATGATGAAGTTAAATTGCTAGATGAGATTTTGCAAGAAACACACTTTAGAAAAGCTTTTTCTATGCTAAGAAATAAGAAAGCTTACTCTTTAATAGGAAAAGAATTAAAAAGTGGCAAAATCAAAGCTTTAAAATGTCAATTTGCGACACATAACGATGAATTTGATGATGATTCAAGATTGATTTTTAACTTTAAATACAATAATCAAATCAATAAACTATTAAAACTAAGGCATATAACTTCTTTAGAAAAAGATATAAAAAACATAACAGTTTTTGATGATGAGGCTAAAAATATTTACTTTAAGAATGAAAAAGATTTTGTAAATTCCAATGATGAATATATTTATAAGTATCTTTTTACATTAAGAGGTTCTGTTCAAGTTATTTTTAATGATAAATATGCCTCATTTATGAAAAACAATGAAATATAAGTTGATTAAGAAATTTTAATCTTGATGTCTATTTTTACAAGGATTATTTAGAACTTCAATCCATTCGTAATAAAGACATGATTTTGTTTGTTTCTAAGAATGAAAATTTTAGTAGAAATAACAAATTACCTACAGAAAGCATTCAAAAGCTAAAAAAAGAATTATTAGAATATATTAAAGCTAATAATTTGACTATTAAATAATCAAGCCCTTAGTTGGGATAGAAACCTATCCCACTAGGGATACTTCTATCCTTTTTTAATTTAAAAAATATAGAAAAGGAAAAATTATGAAAATAAATGTTTTAGAAAATATGTTTGAAAAATTAATGCACAAAGGTAGCAGTGTTTTTACTTTGGATGGTAAAAAAATAAAAATCGAACGAGATGAATTTTATAATCCGTTTGATGATTGTGGAAATCCTTCTTTTTTCAACCTTTTAAAAGAATATAATATTGGTGAAAAAGAGATAGATGGATTAAATTGCACAGATTTTGAAAACATTCAAGAAATAGAAAACTATTTGAATAGCAAAGGTTATATTTGGATTAGAGTAGGAGCTTATATTCATAGTGGCATAGCTTTGTATTCTGAAGGAAATAAACCTAGAAAATATTCTTATGGTTGGGATTATGGATGTGCAGGATACGCTTATTATAAAAAAGAACAAGTGAGAAAAATTTTTGGTGTAAAAAGAATCAGTGCAAAGCTTAAAGACAAGCTTTGCAAAGATATTGAGTTTTTCATCAAAGAACTTGAAGCTTATTTGGAAGGAAATATTTATACGCTTTATGTAGATGATATTCCTGAAGAGACATTTATCGGTTACGATGAAGAACAAATGCTTCAAACACTTGAGCGTTTTGCTGCCTAATTAAATACAAATACTACATTTTAAACAATACAAAGGAAAGTATATGAAAAAATTCACAGAAATGTCTAAGGATTTAATCAAACACTATGGCTTAGAAAATGTAGCAAATGAAACTGAGATTAATGCTTTAACTTATGCCTTACAAGATTGTTGTGCAATGTACAATCAAGAAAATGTCAGCTTAACAAAAGAACAAGTTGATGATTTCAAACGCTTAATTGTTGACAATTATGTCAAAGGCGATAATGAGCCTAACAATGAACAAAGCGTAGAGGATATAGTTTATAGCCTCCATTATTCAATGCTGTTAAGCTCAGTTCCTGAAGAGATTGTTGATGATATAGACAGAGATCTATTCATTAATAAAGTCGAAATGGGAATTGATGGCAGATATCAAGTTTCTTTTCTTTGCGATGATGCAGAATCTTTTTTAAAAAGAATAAAAGAATATGTCATGCTTGACAATGAGCTTAACGAATATACAAAATTTTGTCTTGAAAATATAGAAAGGAATTAAAAATGAATACAATGAATGAAATAAACGCAATAATTAAAACCGTAACAGGGCTTGGTTATAAAATAGACTCAATAAAGGCTTATGACTATCAATTAGAAAGTGAAGAGCTATTTAAAATATATAGAAAATGCTCTCAAGAGCTTATCAAACTTGCTCCTATAGCATCAAAAAAATTTGATAAAGGGGCAAGCATTGCTTTGTTAGATCATCACATTCTTAATATTGCTAGAGAAGGTTTTGACAATGCGTTTAAAATATACGAAAATAGAAAAAGCATTAAAAATGTGAACACAGAACTTCCTGTTTTTATTAATATTGATGCTTTGAATAGGCTAAATGAAGGTAAAAATGAATGCGATGATAGGTTTATAGGCTTCTTTAAAAAACACAACTATACACCTTATACTTTTTCTTATAAAGATTCAACTTATTATGTTTTAAAAGATGATGAATTGGATATTTTTGAAAAAAACTTCGCAACAACAGGTATTTCAAGAAACGCTTTTGAAAAGAGCTTGAGTGATCTTTATAAAAAGACTTTACAGTCTTTAATAGATGATTATCTGTGTTTTAATCATTCTTGCTTGGTTATTGATAAAAATACTGAAAAAATCACAACACCTACTAATCTATTGGATGTAAGAATTGTAGAAATTCTTAACTATATGGATTTTGAGGTTAGAGAAGGAAAAGATCCTTTAGGATATACAGTTTTTTTTCTATGGGACATTCAAAAGCAAAAATATTATTTACAAAATATAGAAGATTTGGAAAAAGTAAAAATGGAGTTGGAAGAAAACAATATTGATTGTGAAGTGCATGATAATTATTGCTTGGTTGATGATTTAAAAGTCATTAATTGCTATTGCGGTAGCAATGTCCAATCATTATTGGAGTTAATTCCTGATGGTTATTTTAAAGATTATGAGATTGATCAAGAAAACATGCTTACTTTAGAAAAATCTTTTTTGCCTGAAGATAAAAAGGTTAAAAAAGTCTATGCAATTCTTAAGCAACCGCTAATCAATCAATGCGAATTTGATATTGAGAATGCCGTAATGCTTTATGATGATTACAATGAAGCTTTAAAAGTTTTCATAGACAATGTTCAGCTTGACTTAAAACAGTATGGCATATATAGGGTTCTTGAAACAGAAGATGATGTAAATGATGCTTGGGAAGAATTGATATATAAGTTTGAAGGTTATTTAGAATATTACGAAGTACTTAAAGCTTTGAAAGTAAACTAATTAATTTTTAATCTTGTGCCAAACTTTTAAGTTTGGTGCTAAACTAAGAAAGGAAAAATATGAAATACGACATAGAAAGACTCAATAATATTCCTATTATGGATGTGTTGGAGTCTTTAGGTGCAATTAGCGACAAAAATAAAAGGATTATACACTGCTTTAATATAACCGCACATAAAAACAACGATCATAATGCTTCTTTAGGCATTTATGAAAACACTAATACTTGTCATTGTTTTGCATGCGGAATAGGTGGAAATCCTGTCAATGTTGTAAAAACCATCTTTAATGGTAATTTTAAAGAAGCTTGTGAATATTTGCATTCACAATTTAATATTCCATTCTTAAATGGAATACAAGCAACCTATAAAAAGGTGTTTGAAAAACCAAAACCTAAAGCAAAGGATTATGTGTTTTTTGAACCTAACAAAAAATATGTAGAAGTTGAAAAATTAGCCCCTTTTGTGAAAAATTATTCAACATTAACAAAAGCACAAAAATTAAAGTTAGTTTACACAACTATCTATCGCTTTTCTTTATCAACTGAGCAAAAAGCAAAAAACCTTTATTACCTAAAAAGGGGTATTAAAGATTTGAGCTTAGTTGAAAAAATTGGTTTTTTAAATTTTAACAACATAAAAGAACTTGAAAATCTTTTAAAAGAATATTTTCCTATAGAAGATTTAATTGAGTTTAAAATTTTCAGTAAAGAGAAACAAGCTTGGAAATATGCTTTTAATGTAGCTCTTGTTCCAAATTTTGATCTTTACTCAAATATGGTTGTGGGTTTTTCTCTTCGCGTTATTGATAGTACCTATAATGGAGCTAAAGAAGTAAATATTTCCTGCGGTAATATTGTTTTTGCAACGCCTTTTGGTTTAGAAAATAAATTATTAAAGGAATGTGAAAAAATAGTAATCACCGAAGGACACATTGATTGCTTATCAGCAAGAAACTACTACAAACAAGATTCAAAAACCTTGTTTATTAGCTTTGCAGGAACTTTCAGTTTTAGAGAAGAAATACTCACTGTGTTTAAAGATAAAAGAATTATGCTTTGTTTTGATAAAGATGAAGCAGGGGTAAATGGAGAAAAAAGTTTAAGCGAGAAATTAAACCTTTTGAATATTAAAAACTATAGCCTTACTTGGGATATAGCGGATGGAAAAGATTTAAATGACTTGCTTTTAGCAAATAAAATGAATAGCATTAAATTAAAAGCTTAGAGGAGTACAAAATGGCATTAAGCTACGAATTATGTTGTAAATTATTTGATAAAAATTTTGAAAATCTTAACTACACAAAAGAAGAACTTTTCTTTATTAGGGAATGCTATTCTGAATGTAGCAAGGTTATGAATATGTTAGATGAAGATCTAGCTATTAAGCTTTATCGAGATTACAATGACTTCATATGCGATAATTGTTCAAGTGATATTAGTGATTTTTTTACAAATGAATTATTAGTAGCTATTAGAACAATTGTTGCAGAATGTATTTTTCAAGCTGCTTATACAATTATCACAAAAAAGAATTAAAAATGACAACAAAGAAAGGTATGAAAATCAATGAAATTATTAGTATGTGGAGGAAGGGATTACAAAGATGTAGAACATTTCAATAAAGAAATGAGTGATATATTTTCTTTGTATCAAAATCAAATAGATACTATTGTTGAAGGTGGGGCTAGTGGTGCTGACAATATGGCTAAAAATTATGCTTTAAAAAATAAGATTAAACTTATTGAGGTGAAGGCAGATTGGCAACATTTTGGAAAAGCTGCAGGTCCTATTAGAAATCAAAGAATGTTATCTATGTTAGATAGCAACGATTGTGTTTTGGCTTTTTGGAATGGAGTTTCAAAAGGAACAAGGAATATGATCGAGATAGCTAGAAATAAAAACATAAAAGTAATAATCATCAACATAAAATAGAATAAAAAAAGGAGAAACAATGAAAAATAATGAAATTTTTACCAAAGCTTTTAGATTTACTGATGAAGGTGATTTAGTTATCACTTTAACACCTGATTTTGAATGCTTTTTAGCCGAAAATCAAATCAAAAATAGTCAAGATTTTGCAGATAAATTTAGTGATACTCTTGATGAAAATAGATATTTTGATATTCCAAGAATTCTTTGTTACAAAGAAGACTTAAAAAGCACACCTTTTGAAGATTTTGATAATGAATATTTTGTGTTCGTTCCAAATGATACAAATATTGACTTAGATAGCTTAAGTTATGCTGTTAGTGCTTTAAATCCTTCAATTCAGAAAGATTTTTTAATTGAAGCCATGAAGACAAAAATTAAAGAAGGTGAAATCAACAAAGAGAATCTAAAAGAAAATTTAGAGAATGAAATCAAATACATTAGTGAACAAATTCCTATTGTTTTTGAAGGGAAAGTAGGTGAAGATACAATAGAAAAACTTTTGAAAGAGAAAGAAACTATCGTGCTTCCAAATGTAACAAAATATGCAAAAAATAGCATTAATGAGTATTTTGAAAATGAAAAAGATGAAATGCTTGAAGAATTAAATGCTATATGTAAAAAAAATATGATATAATCAAGGAGAAATACAATGCAAGGCAATATAGTGAGAAATTATTATATTTCAGAAGGTGTAAAAGCTTTATTTTCTGTCTATTTTAAAGATCAAACTGAAGAAAATTTTATTAAAGCTCTTAATGAATTCAACAAAGAAAATCAAATAAATTCTCAAGAGATAAAAGATGAAGCTCTTAGAGAAATTAAAGAAGAGCTTTCAAAATTAGCAACTACAGATCTTTTGAATGCCAAAATCGATAAGGTTGAAGCCAAAATCGATAAGGTTGAAGCTTCGTTGAATGCCAAAATCGATAAGGTTGATACTAGAATCGATAAGGTTGAAGCCAAAATCGATAAGGTTGAAGCTTCGTTGAATGCCAAAATCGATAAGGTTGAAAACAAGCTAGATAATTTTAAAACAGAAGTTAAAACATATGTAATTATTCTTGCTGCTTTAATGTTTATTTTGCAGCCTACAATTTTTGATTTAATTAAATCTATTTTTAAATAATTTTTTAGAGAAGTAAGGCTTTTGTCCTTACTTGCTCAACCTTTTTTCTTTTAAAGTTCTTTGCGAAGAATTTCAAAAGAAAAAATTTGGTTTTTGAAATCAAAAGTATTTTTTGCTAGAATTTAAAAAAATAAAAAAGGCAAAAAATATGAAAGATGATAAAATCTTATTACCCCAAAAAAGTCAATTTGGTGATAAATTCTGGCTAATACGAGATAATTTAGCAGTTTGTGAAAATGGCAGAATTTTTGATTATGATGATTTAGGAAAATTGATAGAAACTCAATATGAGTGCATTTTAGATAATGTTTCCAAAGTAAGTTCTAAAAAAATTTTAGCAAATATAATAGATTTGAAAAATATCATCATTGATAATTATTTTATTAATTTGATAGAACATACTATAGATGGTAATAAATTTGAATTTAGCCATGATATGAATTTAATCAAACATAAAGGCTATGTAGCAAATTTAAACACTTTAGAGATTGCAGGACTACCGCAAGAGATGGAAAAGGTAGGAGATGAACTGATTTTGTCTGATTTTCCAAAAAGGCTAGATGAAAATCTTATAAGAGAGTTTCAAGCCCTGATAAAGTTAGTCTTTAGAAAGGATTGTAATAAAATTAAATTGTAGAAAACGCACTTTTTAACGAATAAACGCTCAGGTGAAGTGCTAAACCTTTATTTTAGCCTATTATTAATTGTTTTATGAAATTGTAATATTCTTTTACTTAAAAAAATATTATATTTTTAAATAATACTTTATTAAATATTTGCATAAAAAAATAAATATAAAATATTATGCAATATGTTTGAAGTTTTAGCCTATTATTAATTGTTTATATAGTAAAATTGGTAAAATTCAGATAATTTAGAACATACAGTTTTAGCCTATTATTAATTGTTTATATGATAAAATTAGTATTCTTTGCGCGGTCGACCTTTTGTGTTTTAGCCTATTATTAATTGTTTCCATGGTAAAATAAAAGGAGTTTTTTATGTTCAAAGAAGTTGTTTTAGCCTATTATTAATTGTTTACATGGTAAAATAGACTTATCTCAAAAGCCTATTTTATCAATGTTTTTTTCTTATTTTTTGAGCAAAAACTTACGCATACCCTTTTTTCATTTTTTGTTTCTTTAACCTCTCAAAAAAAATTTGCGCCTCATTAAAACTTGGAAATACATTATTTTTTCTTCCTGTACAACTTTTAAAACGCACATTTCCGTAAACTCTCTCAACCATATATTCCTCAAATAGAGTGGCAATAATTTCTATGCTATAATAGCGAATGTTTCCTTTCTCAGTTATTCTGTGCAACAAAACATTATTCATAAAAAAACCTAATTAAAAATTATTTATTTTATTCAAAAAATCATTTTTAAACATTTTTTCTATAGCAAGCTTAATCATTTGATTAATTTTCTCATTTTCTTTATTTGTATTAGAAATTTCATCTTTGTAAGTAGGAATCATCATTTCTATCATTTTTAATGTTTTTTCATCAAATAATACTCTTTTTGGAATTAATATTTCATTTTTTTGAATATTTTCATTATTTATTGTATTTTTTTCCATTTTTATCCTTTATTTGTTAAAATATATAAATTATACCATAATTTTAATAAAAAATTGTATAAATAGACAAATAATGCAAAAATATAAATATTTTTATGGTATAATTTAAAATATATAACATAATCTTATATCAAAATAAGCCTATTAAAATATATATTTTGATATTAACACAAGCAAATAAATATAACATAATTGCTCATTATGTTATAAAAAAAAAGGATATAAATAAAATGAAACTTAAAAATACTACAATAAGCGAAGATTTAGAGCGTTGGATAGAAGCTTATTTGAAACATATTCAAGCATTATCCTATTCAAATAATACTTTTTTACTTTATAGGCGTATTTTACTAGAATTTGTAGAATATT
>NZ_MJWZ01000070.1:0-1991 GCF_001762535.1 Campylobacter sp. BCW_6889
AGCAGCATTGACATCAGCTCCATATTTGATCAAAATTTCCAAACAAGTTCCAATAGGTTTTTTCTCAGATCTTGCAGCTATATGTAAAAGGGTTTCTCCTGCATCGATATAACTGTGTTCATGTTCTGTTTCAATCCTTCTCATATTTACATCAGCGCCAAATTGTAAAGCCACTTCTAAAGAATTTACAGATTCAGGATCACCAAGCAATATCCAAGAATGCAAAGGGGTGGCACCTNTNTNATCATAAACTTCAAATTTACATCCTTTTTTAAAAAAATAATCAATCATTTTTTTATTTTTTCCACCCACTCCAATATAATCAGTAAGGGCATTATTTCCTAAACACTCATCATCAGCTTTAAGTCCTAAACTCTCAAAATACTCCATCATTTCAAAACTTTGACTCTTATCATAAGCAATCCCTGCCCAAGCTAAAGTAGAACTAGGGCTAAAAAAAGGTATAGGATGATTACACCAATATATCTTACAACATTTCTCTAAAAATACTTCAGGCACGGGATAATCTTTTAAAAACTCTTTCACTTCTTTAAGTTTATTATTTTTAACAAGTCTAAAAAACTCCCAACCTATCTCCGTTATAGCTTCTTCATCCATAGCTTGCATTTCTTCTAAAGTTTTCATTTGTTTTTCCTTTCTTTGTAAATTTAGTTTTAATTTTAAGAAAATTGCTTTTAATCCGCTCTTAAATCACCTCCTTTTACCCTTAAACCTTTGCTATCTATAATCACTTGTGTTGTTCCTACTTGGAGTATAATTTTATCTTTTGTTTGTGTAATAGTTGTATTTCCTACCCTAGAAACGATTTGTTTTTGTGCTGTTAAAACACTTTCTTGATTTGCCATAGTATTTACATTATCAGCTGTAAAAGAGCAATTTTTCTTAACTTTAAAACTTGGAGTAAAGATAATATTCTTTTTTAATAAAGTTAAAGTATTGGAATAAGATTTACTTAAATTTAAATCTTTTAAATTTAAATGATCATTAGTATTAATAGAATTAGCTAAGATGGCATCATCAATTAAGATTTGAGTATTAGCAATAATAATAAAGTCTTTAAGCAAAGAAGCTTTATCTTGTTTTTCTTCATCTTGATTTTTTATTTCTTCTTGATGATTAAACTCCTTATAATTTAAAGTGATAAAATCTCCTAAGCTAAGATGATAAATATTACTTTTTGCTAGTAAGCTTTCATTTAATACTAAGGCTCTTTTTTCTTTAAGAGAAGGCTTAGTCTTTAAATCAATGCTTTTTGTAAAAGAATATTCACTCTCATAAAAATGTTCATTATAATAAGCCTTGTTATTAAGTTCTTGTTCATAAGGAACTTTACTAGAGTGTAAGGATAAAAGATTTAAAGGAGTATTGGCATTAATACTAGAATGCGTAAAAGAATTAGTTCTTAAACTTTGCTCTTTATAAATAGAAGAAATACAAGCTTGATTTAAAATATTATTAACATTAGGATTATATTCTATCTCTTTATTTTTTACATTTTTATATACATCACAAAAATAAATAGTGTTCTCATCTTCATAAAAAAAGATTCCATTATTATGGCTTAATCTTGTAATAAAGTCTAAATCACTTTCATTGTATTGAGAGATGAGTTCTTGTTTTTCATAATTAAAATGTATATTAGAATAATCAATTTCTTTATGTAAGATATCTTGATAAAAACCAAGGGTTTGTTTAATCACTTCTATAATATTAGTATGAGTATAAATACGATTGGCTTTATTTAAAGAAAGTCTTATCAAAACTGATTGAAGCTTAAAAGAAAAAAAATGCTTGTATTTTATTTGCTTAGTATTTGAAGCGCTATCATTAATATTTAAAGCACTTTCATGATTAATGCCTAGATATTTTATATAAGTGATAATTCCTTTATAATTTTTAACTTCATTTGTGTCAAAATTTAAAGTATTGTTTTCATAAGGATTATGAATACTTAAAATAGCTTCTTGATC
>NZ_MJWZ01000071.1:0-14174 GCF_001762535.1 Campylobacter sp. BCW_6889
GGTAGAGGCATAAAAATCACAGGAGAAATTGGAGCTGGATCTGGTATTTTAGGAACTCAAAAAGAAAATTATGGAAGATTGTCTTTAGTTAAAAATGATGGTAGAGATATCAACATAAGCGGAACTAATCTTAGTGTAGTAGGTATGGGTAAAACCGATCTTATTTCTCAAACTTCGGTATCTTTAAGAGAATCTAAAGGTCAAATTGATGCCAATACAGCTGATGCTATGGGTTTTAACGCTTACAATGGTGGTGGAAAACAAATTGTTGTTGGATACAAATCAGCAAGTGCTTATATGAGTGATGGAAATGGCTTTTCTAAAGGTTCTGGATTTTCAATAGGTTCAGGTAAGAATATGTCAACAGCTTTAGCTGGTTCTATGGTATTTATTTCAGCAATGTCAACAGCTAGTGGGTATTATAATGTTTCAGCAGGATCAGGTTTTTCGGATGGTTCGGGACAATCTCAGTTTGCTACTTTGAAAATTTCAGCAGGCAATAGTGCTGGGGTAACTTATAAAAATGCAGGTGTAACCACACTTAAAGGTGCTATGGCTGTGATGGATATAGTAGAGACTGCTACGACAAATCTCGATCAAATCAGAGCTGATATAGGTTCAGTACAAAATCAACTCCAAGTTACTATAAACAACATTACTGTAACTCAAGTTAATGTAAAAGCAGCTGAATCAACCATAAGAGATGTAGATTTTGCAGCTGAAAGTGCGAATTTTTCAAAGTATAATATCCTAGCTCAAAGTGGATCTTATGCGATGAGTCAGGCTAATGCAGTTCAGCAAAATGTCTTAAAACTTTTACAATAAATGAGGATTTTATCCTCGTTTATAGAAGTTTTCTTTTTTCAAGTTCATCTTGCAAAGGTATGATAGCTTTTTTTAAGATGATATTTTGAGTATCTACAAGTTCAAAAATGCTTTCGATTAAAGACTCATGTGCATAAAGCCAAGCAAAAAGTTTATTTTGTCTGTCACTTTCATTATTAATTTTTTGAGTATATAAAGGAGCCAATAAACTTTCTTCGTGATATAAGGTAGGTCCTAAAATTTCATTTAAAAAATAATAACGCTTTGATTCCATACGAGTTTTAAATTTATCTAAATTTTTATTGATTTGATCTAGAGTAAATTTAGTTTTTCCTCTTTTTAGTGATACCAATTGATTTTTAGCTTTTTTACATTCTTTTAAAAAAGTTTGAGTTAAACTCATTTGCTTTTTGATCTTTTTATAAGCATCTAACATTAACTCATCTCTTTGATTTTTTAAAAGTTTAGGAATTTTAGCAAAAGGTTTTTTTAGATCTTTTTTAAGCAAAGTTTTGCAAAGCTCTTTAAAGGGTTTTTCTATAGCTCCTTCTATCCTAGCTCCACCTTCAGTGGCATTATAAGTTTTTATTTTTCTTTGATTATTTATGAAAATAAAATTTTCAAATATTTCTCTAAATATAGTCCAAATTTCAGAACTTTGAACAATGCCTTCTCCTCCATAAGCTATAGCAGTGTATTTATCAAAATCTCTTTTATGGTGTCCTTTGTGAAAATCTTCATATAAAAAGCCTTTAGAATGAGAGCTTCCATCTTTTGCATAAGCAAGATCTTGTCCTATAAAAACTATATTTTTAAAATTTAAATTTACGGCTAATTCATAATTCATATGAGCTACACTTAAACCACAATTCATATAACCAAACTCATCTAGTTCGGTTGATATAGCAAACGGTAAAGGTCTAGTTGCTAAAATGTAAAATCTTTTATTTCTTTCAAGATAGGCAATGGTATTTTTATGAACCAAAGAAGTTACAAGAAAAGTAATTCCTTTATCAAAATCTTTAAAATCATTATTAAAACATTCTGCTGTGATGTCATCTCTTTCCATCATGCAAACATAATCAGGCTTTATATTATGCTTTGCTAATATAGCATAAGCGCTATCAGCACAAAAAATTGCAGCTTTATTAGCGTATTTTTTAAGTAAAGGAAGTTGTTTTTCAAGACTAGGACCAGTAGAAACTATGATGGCCACATTTTCATTTTTGGTGTTTTTTCTTTTTTGAAGTAAGGTTTTATAACTTGGATGGTTGATCATTTTAGGGATATTTTGGACAAATTGTTCTATACCTTGCATTGCATCTTTTGGGTCATTCCCGTTTCTTAAACTTATGTTTTTTATAGCCTTAGAATTTAGAGTGTTTACTTTTAACATATCTTTTTCATAATTTTTATAAAAATTAGAATGCAAATGTAAATTATAAATTTTAAAAAATTGATTGATTTCTTTTAGAGAAAATATTCTATCAGCTTTAGTATAATTCATATGAGGAGTATAGACTAAGATTAACCTTCCTTTTCTTAATTCCTCGCTAAAATCGATCAAATTAAGAGTGATAAAAATAATTTCAATTTCTTTTTCAAAAACAACGATTCTTTTATGATTTTCATTTTGAAGCAAGGCTTTGTATAAAATTCCATTTCCTAAGCCGTAAAAAAATAAAGCAGGATATCTTTGATATTCTTTAAAAAATTCAATTTTTTCTTCTAATTCTTTTAAAGGATTTTTGTAAATGGTTTTTAAATTTCTTTTTTGAATGATATTGATATCTAAGCTATCTTTACCAAAAGTATAAGAAAAATATCTTAATTCTTTTA
Source organism: Campylobacter sp. BCW_6889 (assembly GCF_001762535.1). Taxonomy (NCBI): domain Bacteria; kingdom Pseudomonadati; phylum Campylobacterota; class Epsilonproteobacteria; order Campylobacterales; family Campylobacteraceae; genus Campylobacter; species Campylobacter sp. BCW_6889. The sequence goes on from NZ_MJWZ01000071.1 coordinate 2,665, forward strand.
TTTTTTTTAATTCTTCTTTGATTTTATTATATTCATTGCCATTCATGGCTTTTAAATTTTTATCAAAAATTTCATTTTGCATTTTTTATTTTCCTTTTGTATTTTTCTAAATTTCTTTGTATTAATTCATTTTCTAAAGGAGTGATATTTTCTCTCAAAGCTTTTTCTTGAGCTTTGATATGTTCATAAACCATATCAAAAAATTCTATATGTTCTTTTACCCATAGTAAAGATTTGTTATAAGAATCTTCTAAGGTTTTTGGATTTAAAACATAAATCCTTGCCAAATTAAGTTCAAATTGAGTTAAAAGAGGGCCTAAAATTTCATAAAAATCTAGCATATTTTTTCCATCTTCAAGTTTAGTTTTGATTTTATCGATTTCTTGTATGAGATAATCAAGTATTTCTTTACCTTCATTTAAATTTGAGATTAAATTAAGATTTGAAAAACTTTCTAAGATGTGGTTATAAGATTTTAAAAGTTCATCTGAAAAATCTTGACAGTGTTTTATACTTTTATAAATTTTATAATAACTTTTTAGCAATAATTCATCTTGTTTATCTTTGCTTAAAACTTCTACTTTAGGAAAAGGCTTTTTAAGATCTTCTTTAAGTAAAGTTTCACAAACTTCTTTAAAAGGTTTTTCTATAGCTCCTTCTATCCTAGCTCCGCCTTCAGTGCAGTTGTAAGTAGTGCAGAGTTTTAATTGTTTTGTTTGAAATATATGTTTTTCTAAGGTATGACGAAATAGATTCCACCCTTCTTTAGTATAAACCATTTTTTTGCCACCATAGGCTAGAGTTTTTAAATGATAAGTGATTTTATTTTTATCTACAGCATCATAATTTCCATAAATATGTTCACTTGGATGAGAGCTTCCATCTTCTGCATAAGCAAGATCTTGTCCTATGAAGATAATATTTTTATGTTTTAAAAACACGGCTAATCCATAAGCTATATTGGCTACGCTATGTCCTTCAACTAAATCACCAAAACAATTTGTTTTTAAGTATTCTGTAAAATGTGTTTTGCGATAAGATAACATAAAATTTCTATTGTTATTTTCCAAATTTTTTATAGTTTGAGGATGGGTTAAGTGAGTTGTGATAAATAAAATATCTTTATCAAAATCACCAAAATTATTATCAAAAAATTTAGAGGTTGATAAAATTCTTTCTAAAGATAAAACATAATCAGGTTTTATACTATGTTTTGCTAAAATAGGATATGAGGCATCAGCTGCTATAATGGTTGCTTTATCGGTATATTGTTTAAGAGTATCTAATTGTTTAGAAAGACTAGGTCCTGTTGAAACGATAATAGCAGTATCGCTAAGATTTTCTCTTTGTTTGAGTAAATTTTGATAAGGAGCGTGGGTTAATAAAACTGGAAGATTACAAATAAGTTGTTTTATGCCTTGTAAGGCATCTTTTGAGTCATTGCCGTTTTTTAATATAGCATTTTTAAAATTTTTCATAAGATTGTTATTTAAATTTAATATTTCTTCTTGATCTTTTTCATAATAATTGCTACTAAGCTCTAAAAAATAAGCTCTAGAAAATTCAAAAAAAGGACTAGTTGAACACAAATCATAATAATCTTGAAATTCTAAGGACTTAATATCAAGAATTAAAAGTCTATTTTCTTTTAATTCTTGTGAAAAATCTATGAGATGAAGTATGATCTTAAGAATTTCTAATTCTTTTTCAAAAATAACTAAATGTTTATGATATTTATTTTTTAAAAGTGCTTTAAATAAAATTCCATTTCCAAGACCGTAAAAATAAAGCACAGGATATAAAAGATATTTTTCATTATAGGTTTTTAACATAATATCAAGTTCTTTTATCGAATCTTGATAGAGAAAAGTATGATTTTTAGTATCTTTTAGGTTGATATCTAAGTTATCTTTGCCCAAGATAAGCTCATAATGAGTGATTGATAATTCTTTTAATTTTTCTTTTAAGGTGGGATTATTTAGTGAATCTAGATTTTTATTAAAAAGTATGGTTTGATTTTTATTGAATTTCATAAGCCTCCTTTTTTTATTTTACTAAAATATCGTCATTTTTGTATTTTTTTAAAGCTTCTTTTATGATTTGGTTTTGAGTATTTAAATACTCAAAGCTTTGTAGCCACCATTTTTCTTGACTAGTTAAAAAGTCTTTAATTTTTTCATTTTGTTCTAAATCATTTAAAACTTCGTAATACATAATTTCACATTCGTTATGATAATATATGGCTTGAGTGAGCTCATTAAAAAGTTTTAATCTTTTAAAATTCTTAAAAAAAATTAAAAGGTTTTGCTTAATTTTTATTAGAGTTTGTAAATTAAGTTGAGATTTACTAAGTTCAAAGTCAAGTTTTTTTAGTTCATTTTGACATTTTTTTATAAATTTTTCACTTTGTTCGACATTTTTAATTAGAAGTTTTTGAGTTTGTAAAAATTTATTTTTAATTTCATTTTTTTCTAAAATTTTAGGCAGATCAAAAGGTTTTTTAAGATCTTCTTTAAGCAAAGCTTCACATGTTTCTTTAAAGGATTTTTCTATAGTTCCTTCTATCCTAGCACCCCCTTCGGTACAATTATAGGTGTTGATTTTTAATTTTTCTTTCGCCCAGAAAATATCTTTTTCAAAGGCTTGTCGGAACAAGTTCCAAGTGAGTTGAGTTCTTACTTGTTTTTCTCCTCCATAAGCAAGCGTATAAACTTCACCGCGTATTTTCTCTCCTTTATTTCCATAAATATGCTCTCTTGGATGAGAGCTTCCATCTTCTGCGTAGGCTAAGTCTTGTCCTATGAAAATGATATTTTCATGCCTTAGACTTGCGGCTAGTTCATAAGCCATATTAGCAACACTTGCTCCAACTCCAATATAACCAAATTCTTTAAGATTTAATGACACGGCAAAGTGTAAAGGACGATGTACTAGCATATATTCTCTATTATTTCTTTCAAGAAATTCAATAACTTCTTTATGAACTACTGAAGCTAGGATAAACAAAATTCCTTTATCAAATTCTTTAAAATCATTATCAAAACACTTAGAAACTATATCATCTCTTTCTAACATGCAAACATAATCAGGTTTTATATCATGCTTTGCTAAAATAGGATAAGCGCTATCAGCGCAAAATATAGCGGCTTTATTTGCATACTTTTTTAGTAAAGGCAATTGTTTGGTTAAGCTAGGCCCTGTTGAAACAATGATGGCGTTTTTAACTTTTTGTTTTCTTTCTTTTAAAAAATTTTGAAAAATTCCATGGTTTAAAAGTTTAGGAAGATTATTAAGCATGTGTTTGATACCGATAATAGAATCATAAGGATCATTTCCTTTAGCCAAAACGATAAAACGAATATTTTCAATAAGTTTTTTGTTAAGTTCTTGTATTTGATGAGTATAGAATTTAAGATAAAAATCGCTATGTACAAAAAGATTAAAAATTTTCACACTTTTTTGTATGTATTTATACATAAAAAGTGTTGTAAGTTGTGCAGTAGTGATATTTGGGGTATGAAAAAGTATTAATTTTTCATTTTTTAATTCTTTACTAAAATCAAAAAGATGTAAAGCTAGGGCTAAAATTTCTAGCTCATCTTCAAAAACGATGATGTGTTTATAGTTTTTATTTTCACATAAGGCTTTGTAAAACATACCATTTCCAAAACCATAGAAAAATAATACAGGATATTTTTCATACTCGCTTTTAAAAAGAGTTAAATTTTCTAAAAGCTCTTGATTAGGATTTTTATAAAGCGTAATATCATCTTTTATAAAATTGATTCCATTTTCATTTTGCTGTATTTTAAAATCGTTTTTTTTTAAAGCACGTAATTTATACGCTAAAATTTGATCAACTTCAAATAAGGCTTGAGTGTTTTTTAAAAAAAGATTTTTATTCATCTAAAATCACTTTCTTTTAAAGCATCGCCAAATTTTATATCTTTAGTAGCTTTTTTTCCTAGAATTTCTTGATAAAATTTAGGATGTAGTCCAAAAGAAGGACGCACGGATTTTACATTTTCTTCGCTGAACATTTCACCTTTTTTGATATCCTTACTTGCATATAAACTTCTTGCAAAAACACGGTTTTTAAGAGCTTTTTCATCTAAGTCCAACTTACCATTGCCTAAAGCACTTTCGGTCTGTCTAACCGCATCTACCATAGCTTTAAATTCATCAAAATCAAGACTAAATTTACTGTCTTCACTTTCTATATTTTTATCCAACATAAAATGTTTTTCTATCACTCTAGCTCCAAGTGCTACTGCTATAATGGGAGCTAAAGAGCCAAAACTATGATCACTTAGTCCTACTTCAACATTAAATTTTTCTTTTAAACTTACTATGCCTTTTAAATTCATATCTTCTATGGCGGCAGGGTAGGCTGAGGTGCATTTTAAAAAAATCAAGTCAGGATTTTTTTCTTCTTTAAAAATTTCACAGATTTTAAAAAGTTCTTCTTCTGTAGCAATGCCTGTTGAAACGATAGTAGGTTTTTTTTCTTTGGCGATTAAATGCACGAAATTTTCATCATTAGCTTCAAAAGAAGCGATTTTATAAGCTATAGAATCAAAGCGTTTTAGAAATTCTAAATCTTCTTTAGCAAAGGGGCTTGAAAAACAAAGTATGCCTTCATTTTGCGCGGTTTCAAAGATTTGAGAATGCCACTCATAAGGAGTTTTTGCACTTTCGTAAAGCTCATAAAGTCTTCTTTTATCCCAAAGCCCACCCTTGATGATAAAATCTTCTTTGTCGCTATTTAGCGTAAGACTATCTGCAGTGTAAGTTTGGATTTTTATCGCATCAGCACCTGCTTTTTTGGCTGCTTTTATGCTTTTAAGTGCCATTTCAAGACTTCCTGCGTGATTTGCACTCAGTTCTGCGATGATAAAAACTTTTTTATCGGTGTTGAAATTTCCTATTTGCATGTTTTAATTCCTAAAATATTATAAAAATTAAACTAAATATCGGTAAAATTATACAATTTTTTATTTAAGGGTTGGATTTGTGTGAAATAGAAAAACTTCTTTCTTTTAAATTTAATCATGAAAATCTCCTCTATACAGGATCTGGAACGAGTGCTTTGTATTTGATTTTTTCTTATTTAAAAAAACAAGGAAAAAGTAAAATTGCTATTCCTTCTCTTGTGTGTCCTCAGGTCTCTTGTGCAGCATTTAAGGCGGGTTGTGAGCTTGTTTTTATCGATGTTTCTTTATGTAATTATACTTTAGATTATGAAAGTTGTGTTGCTTTATATACAAAATATTCCTATGATACTTTAGTTTTGGTTCATCTTTATGGACATTTTTGTGATGAGAGAATTTGGAAGTTTTGTTTAGAAAATGATATTTTTATTATAGAAGATTGTGCGCAAACTTATAAGATAGATTTTAGAGCTCATGCAAGTATTTTAAGTTTTGGCCATACTAAATTTTTGGAAAATAATTCATGGGGGGGGGGTAATTTTTGTTTATTCTAAAGAAATTTTACAAGATTTATATATAATGAATGAGCACTTAGAATTTAAGGATTTTAAAATATTTTTTGAAGAATATAGGCAAAAATACTATGCTTTGGATTCTAAAGATTTACATTATTTTTCTAAGCTAAAATCTTTGCTTTTGGATTATACTTTGATTTTTAAAGCACAAAATTATGGAAATTTAAAAACTAAACTTAATAATCTAGAAATGATTTGTAAAAATCGTAGAGAAAAAATGCAAATTTATCAAGAAAATTTAGCTCATCGAGACATTATTCATCCTAAATTAAGCCATAACTGTATTTCTTGGCGTTATACTTTTAGATATTTAGGAGATAGGGAAAAACTGCTTGAAAGATTGCGTTTATTGAGAATTGATTGTTCTTCTTGGTATATTCCTTCTCATCGGATTTTTCAAAGTAAGACTTTAAAAAATGCTGAAATTTTATCTCATCAATTGATCAATTTATGGCTTGATGAAAAAATAAGCAAGAAAGAAATTTTTAAAAATGTCGATATAATTATGCAAAATTTATAAAAAAGGTAAAATATGATTCAACAAAAATGGCACGAATTGCATGCAGATAAAAGACATCAACCGCGTTACCCTAGTAATGATTTAGTAAGTTTTGTTTTTAGAAATTTTAAATCAGGAGATAAAATTTTAGATTTAGGGTGTGGTGCAGGAAGGCATGTTAAATTTTTAGCAGAAAATGGCTTTAAAGCTTTTGGGGTAGATTACTCAGAAAATGGAATTAAAGCCGCTCAAGAGCTTTTAAAAACATACAATCTTCAAGCAGATTTAAAAGTTTCAAGTGTAGATGATATTCCTTATGAAGATGAAAGTTTTGATGGTTTGCTTTGTTATGGGGTGCTTTATTACAATTCTAAAGAGGTGATAGAAAAAGCAGCTAAAGAAATTTATAGAGTCCTTAAAAAAGGTTCTATGGCCTATGTTGCTGTAAGAAATATGGATGATTATCGTTATAAAAATAATGAAAAAAAGTCAAAATATGAAGTTATTATTCAAGAAAGTGATAAAAATAGATCTGCAAACTGTGAAGATGGCATGCAAATGTATTTTTTTGATAAAGATGAAGTGCAAAGGATTTTTAAGGATTTTAAAAATATAGAGATTAATTGTTTAAAAACAAGTTATGCAAATGATAGTTTTGCAGATGAAAGCTTTTTGATAATCTTGAAAAAATAAGGTTTATTTTGATGAATTTAGATGAGAGATTAAAAAAAAGACAAAGAAATGAAGTAAAAAGTATGTACATAATAGAGTATTTTTATAGAATTATTCTTGCACGTAGATATTTGCCATTTTTGACCAAGATAAATATACATCCTATTGCTATTACTGCATTAAATACTATTATTTTCCCTATTACTTTATATTTTTTATATTTTGAGTATTTTTTAGTGAGTGCAATTTTAATTCAAATATATGCTTTAATTGATCATACGGATGGTATGCTTGCACGATATACAAATAAGCAAACTTATATAGGTTCAAGACTTGATCGTTTTAATGATAATGTATTTTTTAATGCAATTTTTATTTTTATAGCATTAGGTGCTAATTTATCTTTATATCTAGCTTTTATGACTATAATTTGTATGAATATTCATAATGCATTTGGAATGTTTTATTTTTCAAAAAAGCTTAGGTCTTTAAAGAAAATTAGAAGATTTGGAATTAAAAAATGGTTTCTTGATAGAAATTTTATTTTAGGTATAGACTGTTCTTTAATGTTGACCTTGGTTAGCTTATTTTTAATTATTGATGAAGTATTTTTGTTATTTTATATTGTATCGTTTTTATATTTGTTGGATGTTATATATCGTTTTATAGAATTAAAAAGGAATCAAAATTTAGATTTTAAGGAGAAATGCAATGGGAGAAATTAAAGCAGAATCTACTTCAGCAGGAAGAGTTGTAAATAATTCAAAAAAAGATATTGATACAATTTTTGTAAAGTATTATGGACAAAAATGGTTAGATTATAGAAAAAAATGGTCAGATGCGTCTAAACAGATTTTGAATGATTTTCCTTTATTTGTTCGTTTTGAAAATCAATTTAAATGTAATGCCAGATGTATTATGTGTGTTCATGGTCATGCAGACTTAAGGAATGATTATTATTATAATGGATATTTGCCAATTGAAACTTTTAAAAGACTTGTTGATGAATGTGATGCATATAAATGTCCTTCTGTCGGTATGTCTCAGACTAATGAACCACTTTTAGATCCTGATATTATAGAAAGAATTTGCTATGTTAGTAAAAAAGACAGCATAATGGATATTCATTTTAATACCAACGCTTCACTTCTAGATGAAGAAATGAGTAAAAAACTGCTTGATACTAAGATTACAAGAATGAATTTTAGTATTGATGCTTTTACGGAGGAAACTTATAAAAAAATTAGGTTAGGATTAAACTTTAAAAATGTTGTTAGAAATATAGAGAATTTTTTAAATCTTAAGGCTAAAATGGGTCAAGAGTTGCCTATTGTAAGGGTAAGTTTTCTTTTACAAGAAAAAAATAAACATGAACTTGAAGACTTTAAAAATTATTGGGTAGATAAAGTTGATTATGTTTCCGTTCAGCGTTATGTTCCAATTTCTCCATTTGATGATGAAAGAAGTATCGCTATTTCAGATGCCCCTATAGCAGGTAAACAGTGCTGTTCTTATCCTTTTGAATCTCTATTTATTCATGGAGATGGGCTTGTAGTTCCTTGTGCAAGTCATCGCGCTAAACATATTGCTGTAGGTAATATTAATACAGATAATATTTATAATATATGGCATTCTCAAGCTATGGAAGATTTGAGAGAGGCACATAGAAATGGTGATTTAAGTAAAACAAAATTATGTGATACATGTTTATTTAAAGGATAATCAAAATGAACAAAAAGTTAGTTTATGTACCTATGGCTGCAGATATTATTCATCCAGGTCATTTAAATATAATTAAAGAGGCTCAAAAGCTTGGTTATGTTATGATAGGTTTATTTTCAGATCAAGCTATTGCAAGTTATAAAAGAGTGCCTTTTATGAATTTTGAACAGCGCAAACAACTTATAGAATCTATAAAAGGTGTTGATGAAGTTGTTATTCAAAATGAAAAAGATTATGACAATAATTTATTAAAATACAAACCTGATTTTATGGTTCATGGTAGTGATTGGAATGAAGGTCCATTAAATTCTTCAAGAAAAAAAGCTATTGATTTAATGAAAACTTGGGGAGGAAAGGTTATAGAACCGCAATATACTCCAAATATTTCTTCTACAAAACTTAATAAAGATTTAAAGCAATTTGGAATTTTGCCTCAAAATAGATTAGGTTCTTTAAGAAAATGTATGAATGCTAAAAGTCTTATAAGGGGTATAGAATCACATAGTGGAATTAGTGCATTAGCTATTGAAAATACATTTTACAAAGATGAAAATGAGATTAATCAAGAGTTTGATTTTTTATGGCTTAGTTCGTTAACTGATTCGAGCTCTAAAGGAAAACCTGATATAGAATTTGTAGATTTAACTTCAAGAATAGCTACAGTCAATGATATTTTAGAGGTATCAACAAAACCAATAATTTATGATGGCGATACAGGATCACAAATTCCACATTTTATATTTATGGTAAAACGATTAGAAAGACTTGGCGTGAGTGCAGTGGTTATTGAGGATAAAATTGGCTTAAAGAAAAACTCTCTTTGCGAAGGTAATGATATAAAACATACTCAAGATTCTATTGAAAATTTTTGTTTAAAAATTCAAGCTGGAAAAAAAGCACAACTTAGTGAAGAATTTATGATTATTGCAAGAATTGAAAGTCTTATTTTAAATCAAGGTATGAATGATGCAATTTCAAGAGCTAGAGCTTATATTGATGCTGGAGCTGATGGTATTATGATTCATTCTCGAAAAAAAGATGGATGTGAAATTATAGAATTTTGCAAAAAATATAATACTTTTAAAGATAGAAAACCATTAATGGTTGTTCCTACAAATTATCCATCACTTGGCGAAAAGAAGTTACAAGAAGCTGGAGTTAATATTGTAGTATATGCCAATCAATTATTAAGATCCGCATATACAGCAATGCAAAATACTGCTTTGTCTATTCTTAAAAATAAAAGTTCGGCTGAAGCGGATAAAGATTATATTTCTGCTTTGGATTTAATTAATTTAATTAAAGGCAATGAATGATTGATTCTGAAAAATTTGCTTCATTTTTACAGGATCGTTTTTCTTTTATAGCTGGTGTTCCAGATAGTCTTTTAAAATACATAAATCAAGCGTTGGAAAAAAAATTCAGAGAAAATTTTCATATTTGCGCTAATGAAGGACAAGCTGTAGCGTTTGGAATTGCATATAATTTAGCTACATCGAAAATACCTTTGATATATATGCAAAATTCAGGTATAGGTCATGCTTTAAATCCACTTTTATCTCTTGCAGATAAGACGGTGTATCAAATTCCTTTAATTTTATTTATAGGATTAAGAGGAGGAGTAGACGATGAGCCTCAGCATTTAAAACACGGGGAGATAAGTAAAAAAATTTTAAAGATTTGCGGTATAAAAACTTTGTATTTATCTCAGAATATTGCTGTCGCAAAAAAACAAATAAATAAGGCAATTGAACAAAGTTTTAACGATAAAAAAATTATTGCTTTTTTGATCAAAAAAAATACTTTTAGCAAATATTCTAACAATGATATAAAAAATAACAATTTTGCCATTCTTAGAGAGGAGGCTATTGCTTTAATTCAGGATATTTTTCAAGATTCAAAATTTGTTACTACGACAGGCATGATTTCGAGAGAATGTTATGAACTAAGAAAAAATAAAAACCAAACACATGAAAATGATTTTTTGGTAGTAGGTTCTATGGGACATGCTAATTCTTTAGCTTTTATTTTATCTAGATATAGTAAAAAACGTATTGTTTGTTTGGATGGAGATGGAGCATTAATTATGCATATGGGCGGAATTTTAAATTTTAAAGGTGCTAGTTTTTTGCATATTGTTTTTAATAATGAAATGCATGATAGTGTTGGAGGGCAAAGAACTCATATATCGAATACAAATTTAAAAAAAATGTTAAAAATTTGCGGGTATGATTATAGTTATTCTGTCGCCACAATTACACAACTTAAAAGAATACTCAAGAATATTAAAAAGCAAAAAGGTTTGATATTTTTAGAAATAAAAGTTAAACGTCAGACGCGTGATAACTTAGGTCGTCCTAAAAATTTATTACATTTAAAGGAGATTTTTTGTCGGGAGTTTTAGTTTATATTACGGGATTAAGTGGAAGTGGTAAAACAACTTTGGCAAAAGAATTACAAAAAGAATTAATACTGCAAAATATTTATCCCATATTGCTAGATGGCGATGAATTGAGGGCTTGTATAAATAATGCCAATTATGATATTAAGAATCGTATGGAAATGGCAATGTTTTATGTAAAAATTGCTAAAATGTTATATAATCAAGGTTTTATAGTGATTTTATCCACAATTTCTATGTTTGATTCGATAAGGGAATTTAATAGAAATAGTTTTCAAAATTATTTGGAAATTTTTTTAGATGTTTCTTTTGAAATAAGAAAAAAAAGAGATAGTAAAAAATTTTTTAAAAATAAGATAGAAAACATGGCAGGTATTGATCAAATTTTAGAACTACCCAAAAAAAGTCATATTGTTTTAAAAGATGATTTTGATATTAATAATGCAAAAATATTAATTATAAATAAAATATTAAATTTTGTTTAGTAAAAATACATTTATATCTTCATTTAATTTTATTTTAATATAATAATAACCCTTAGAATCCATCAGCGATGAAGAATAATCAAAATTTTCTACATTATTAAAATGAATTTTTTCTTTAATGATAAATTCAGGATATAGTGATTTTATTTTTTTATAAAATAAATAATCTTCTTTGGTAAAAATCATTTTAACCAGACAAAAATTTTTAGCTTTTGTATTTACTTT
>NZ_MJWZ01000071.1:14224-15109 GCF_001762535.1 Campylobacter sp. BCW_6889
AATTAAGAGTTGTAAATAATCAATGCCATAAGAATGATATGCTAATACATCACGCCAACCTCCCATTCTACTTGCAATTTCTATAATCTTAACTATATTGTTATGAAGTTTAATCTCTATATGTGAAGCTCCAAAATTAATTTTAAAAGCATTTAAAACCCTAATAATTTCACTTTCGATAAGTTGCTTTTCAAAATGATTAATTCTTGCAGGTATAAGTTGTTGTGTTTCTAAAAAATCATTTGCAAATTCGCCTTCTCGTAAATATTCTTCTGTGATAGCTATAATTTGATGTTTACCATGAGAGCTTATAGTTTCTACACTAAATTGTCTACCTTTTAAAACTTCTTCGGCTAAAACGATTTTATTATAAGAGAAATCTTTAGCTTTGTAAAAATATTTTTTTAAATTTTCTTTATCAAATACTTTTACAACTCCTCTTCCAGCACTTCTATCGCTTGGTTTTACAACAACAGGGAAATTAGCAATTTGTTCTAAATCTTTTTCATCTTTGAGTATAAAGTATTTAGCATGATTGATATTGTTTCTTTCAAATACTTTTTTCATTAAGCTTTTATCTGTAGTATTTTTAGCACATTCATAAGAATTAGTTCCAAGATTAAGCTTTTCTCCAATGTAGCATACTGTTAAATTTCCAAGTTCTGTAGCAGCAGTAGCAATACCTACTATATTAAATTTGATAGCTAATTCCAGAATTTTTTCTTTATCAGCAATAGAAATAGGATGAAAATAATCTGCTAAATCTTTGCAAAAACAATTTTCATTGTAGTCAAAAACATGAGTGATAAAATCTTTTTTTGCATGTAACACTAAATCTGCTTGTAAATCACCACCGCCAATAATAAAAAAATGTTTGTTTTTCAT
>NZ_MJWZ01000072.1:0-65780 GCF_001762535.1 Campylobacter sp. BCW_6889
TTTTGAAATTAATTTCATATTATTTATTTTTTAATAATAATATAAAATATAAAAATAAAATAGTGGAATAATAAAATATTTAAACTTAAAGTATAATTAAATACTGATTATTATATAATTATAAAATTTCAATTTAAATTTTATTTTATATAAAAAAATTAATTTAATGAGAGTAAATTTGTATGAAATGTTGTAAATATTTTTGTGGTATTTTTAATTAATTTATATCAATTAAAGCTAGCCTGTAAATTCAGTAGCTTCATAGCCTATAGGTTTATCTACAAAACAAGATTTTTCTTTTAAAAATATAACCTCTATAGTTCCGACCGGTCCATTTCTATTTTTTCCAACAATAATTTCAGCATTTTCTTGCATAGGATTTGGTATAAAAAGCCTTTGATAAGCTTTACCTTCAGCTTTAGCTTTATTCTCTCTTTCTTTTTCTTCTTGCTCCCTATAAACCTCATCGCGATATACAAATAAAATAGCATCCGCATCTTGCTCTATAGCTCCACTTTCTCGCAAATCACTCATCAAAGGACGCTTATTTGCTCTTTGCTCTAAACCACGATTAAGTTGTGAAAGTGCGATAATCGGCATATCAAGCTCCCTAGCCAAAAGCTTAAGTCCTCTTGAAATTTCACTCACTTGCAAATGCCTATCATTAAAATTTGAATTACTCATCATAAGCCCTATATAGTCAATCACACAAAGTCCTACACTTTCATCTTGAGATTTTAAACGCCTTAAAATAGCCCTTACATCAGCAATAGTTGCATAACCACTATCGTAAATATATAATTTCTTTTGACTATAATCATTACAAGCATCTCCTAAACGCTCCCATTCATCATCGTTTAAATCTGCGGTTAAAATTCTTTGTAAAGGGATAGAAGTTTTTGAAGAAAGCATTCTTTGCATGATTTGAGTTGCGGGCATTTCAAGAGAAAACAAAGCCACACCTTTATTTTGTCTTAAAACTTTATCAATGAAATTTAAACAAAGGGTTGTTTTTCCCATACCTGGGCGCGCAGCGATTATTATAAGCTCACCCCCTTTAAAACCTTTTGTCATTTTATTTAGACCCTCAAAGCCTGTATCAAGCCCTATGATATTTTTATTTTCTAAAGTTTTTTGCTTTTTAAATTCTTCAAAGAGTTCTGATATTATTATATTAACATCTTTAATATCTCTAAAATTTACACGATTTGTAATGCTAAAAATTTCTTTACCAATTTCATCTGCGATTTCACTTACAGCACGATTTTCATTAATACGAGCTGGTAAAAGATGTGCAAAACTCAAAAGTTGTCTTTTGATGGACTTTTCGCGAAGTTCATTTACATAAGCAGGCAAATCTATCATAGAAGGAGTGGCAAGAATTTCTGCTAAAATCTCTTCATCTATTTTTTTATGTTTTTTTAAAAAACTTATAGAAATAGGCTCTTTGTTGTTGCTACAAACTATAATTGCTTTAAAAATATCTTCATGAGCTTTAAGACTAAAATCTTTTGGGCTAATATCGCCTGCTATACTAGCGTAAGCTTCTTCACTCATGATGCAACTGCTTAAAATAGCTCGCTCTAAATCCAAGTCATAATACTCTTGTTGCACTAAATTTCCTTATAAATATAAATAATTTTAAAAATTTTATCTAAAAAAACTTAAAATTATAAACTTTAATTTTTTATAAATATTTAAAGTAATATTAGTTACAATTATAATCACAACATTTATTTTATTAGGAGAACACTTGAAAAAACATTTATTTTCATGTATTTTAGCTTCCATTTTAGCCCAGTCAGCTATGGCTGTAGATTTTCAAGAAGGTTTTAGTGGAAATTTAAGCATAGGTGTAGGTGCAAGAGATATTAAAAGCAATATTTCAACTTTAGCGGATAGTGATTACTTAGGTGGTTATGACGCTGATAATTCGGACTCTTCTTTTATTCCTTTTATCGGTGTAGAACTTTACTATGGCAACCTTATAGACAATGATAGAATTTTTATCAAAAACTACAATGGAAGAGATATCAGCGGTATAGCTTTAGGTTACGAAAAAGCTTATTTAGAGCGTTTTAGCACTTCTTTTTCTGTAATCTCTTCTTTAAGGGAAAAAGCTTATGCAAATCCTTATCAAATAGGTAATAGAGAAGAAACTGATGTTGATAGATATGGTTTTAAAATCTCTCAACTTTACGAAAGTGATTTAGGAAAATTTACAGCTTCATATTTATTTAGCAAAAACAAATATGATAAAGACGCAGTTGAGCACAGCTCTTTAAAAAGAGAGGGGTATTATCACGAGTTTGAATTAAATTACAATTATAGTTTGTTAAATTTAGGACTAAGCTATGATTATAATGATGCAGATGGAAAAGCTCAAAGTTACTCAAGATATGGTTTAAGCATGGGAGCAAATTTGGCTTTTGCTAATGACTATATTTTCACCCCAAATTTAAGTCTTAGCAGATATGAAGCAGTAGGAACAGATCCCATCTTCCACAAAAAACAAGACGGTAATATAGTTAAGCTTAATCTAAAAGTTGTTAAAAATCAATTTTTGGGCTATAACGGACTTTATGGTTTTGCAAATTATGGTATAGAAAAAAGAAATAGCGATATAGGATTTTATGATGAAACCTATCAAGTTGTTTTAACTGGAATAGGATATAAATTCTAAAAAATTATAAAAAAGCTCCTTTGATAAAATTTAAAAAAGATCTATCTCCTATAAAGATAGATCTTTAAAAATCCTTTTAAGAAAAATCCAAGCTAAAATCAAAACACAAAATTCAGCAAAAAATGGACTTAACCATACTCCATTTAAACCTATAAAGTAGGATAAAATCAAAAGAAAAAATAAAGGCATGAATAAATTTTGCATTAAACTTAAAACCAAAGAAAAGCTTGCCTTATTAAAAGCTGTCAAAAAAGAACCGCTTAGAACATTAAACCATGCAAAAAGATAATTAAAAGCAAAAAGCATCAAAGCTGTATAAGCAAAAGTTTTAAATTCTTGATCATTTTCTTTTGCAAAAAGTGCTATCAAATTTTCTCCAAATATCAATATAGATACTATAGAAAATAAAGATAAAATTCCTCCCGCAAAAAATACCACTTTTATAATAGCTTTAATCCTTAAAAAATCTTTTTTAGCATAATTATAACTAAGTGCAGGTTGCATCGCATCCCCCATAGCAATAATAAGCATTATAATAAAACTATCAATATATAAAATAATGGAAAAAGCTGCCACGGCTTGAGTGGTAGAAATTTTTAACAAAACAAAATTTGCAAAAATACTATACAAAGAACCCGAAATATTGCCAAAAAACTCGCTACTTCCATTATAAAGAATATTTTTAAAAATTCTCAAATTTATATATAAACTTGAAAATTTAAGCTCTAAATTTTGAAATAAAAAAGGAATAATTCCAAAAATACCGCTTAAAACAATTCCTAAACAAGTTGCAAGAGCTACCGAAAACAAGCCCCAACCAAATACAACTATAAAAAGATAATCAAATACAATATTACTTAAAGCTATGATTATGTTCATAATCATACTATAGGTTGTTTTTCCACAAATTCTTAAATAATTATCCAAGGCAAAAGAAAGCATGGTAAAAGGTGCAAATAAAGCAAAAACAAACATACATTCTTTAGCCATAGTTTTAATCTCATCGCTAACATTTAGACAATCAATCAAAATAGGTCCTAAAAAATACTCCAAAATTCCAATAAAACAAGAGATTAGAAAAATAATCAATATACTAGAACTAAATATCTTTCTAGCTAAATTCTTCTTGCCTAAACCCAAATGCATAGAAATTTGCACTGCTGAACCTATAGCTATCATATCAGCCAAAGCAAAAGACATCATAATAAAGGGAATAATCAAGGCTAGTGCTGCTAAAGCATCACTTCCTAGATATTTTCCAACAAAAATTCCATCAACTATATAATAAAAAGAAATAAAGGCCATGCTTATGACATTTGGCACGGCACATTTTATAAAAAGCCTAAAAGGGCTTAAAGTGCTAAAAATATTTGACATACAAATCCTTTAAAAATATTAAAATAAAATATTTTTAAAGACGCTAGTAGAGTGCTTGAAGTCCTAAAATATAGAAATTTAAACGATAAGTTCTTATTGTTGTTTTTGTATTAGTTTTATTTTGCATTTTCATAGATTTAAATTAAAATAACTAAGAATTATAAAATTTACTTATTAATAAGTCAAATTTAGCCCGAAGGCTAAAATTTAAAGCACGGAAAGAATTTTTACAGCGTCATTTAACCCTGTAACTATACTTGCTCCATTTTTAGTAGCAATATCTCCTGCTACAAAGATACCTTTAACATTGCTTTGTTTATTTTCATCCATTAAAGGCACGCCTTTATCATCAACATTAATCCCGCATTTTTGTAAAAAATCAAGTGGAGTAGAACCACCAATAGCATAAATAATTCTATCATAAATATCGCTTGTACCATCGGTAAAATTTACCTTAGCCTTGCCACTATCATCTTCTACCTCATTAATGTCAATTCCTAGTTTTAACTCTACTTTACCCGAATTTCCAGCTTCGTGAATATCTTTAAGATTGATATCATTTAATCTTGTAAATTCTTTTTTGCGATAACAAAGGCTAACTTGATTTGAATTAGCCAAATCCACAGCGTATTCTGCTGCTGAATTTCCACCACCTACAACAAGAATTTTTTCATTTCCCAAAACTGAATTGGCATTAAAATTAATGATTTTTGTTAAAGTCATAGGAAGTTTGTAATCAGGCTTATTAGGCTTACCCATTCTACCTATAGCAACGATGATGTTTTTACACTCATAAACGCCTTTAGCTGTGCTTACTAAAAAAACTCCATTTTCATTTTTAACGCTCTCAACTTCAGAGCCAAATTCAACTTCTATATTGTGTTCTTTTAATACGTTTTGAAAAGTTTCTATAGTACTTTCTTTGGTACCATCTTCAAAAGGAACATGTCCATGATTAGTTCCTTCGCATCCCTTATAAGCTTTATCTACTCTTTTGCCATCTTTATAAAATTGCATTAAAGTTTGGCAAATGTTATTTGATTTTTCCAGTATCAAAACTTCTTTGTTTTTAAGCTTAGCTTCAACCGCACAGCCTATGCCTGTTGGACCTGCACCTACTATAATTAAATCTATTTTTTTCATTTATATTTACCTTTCAATTCTGATTTTTTTTGTATAATTTATCAAGTTTTTTGTAAATAAAGGATTAAAAATGCGAAATTTGCTTGAAAATATTAAGAAAAATTCTCAAAAACTACTTAACTTAACACCTAAAGATAAAGAAAAAATTATTTTAAAATTAGCTCAAATTTTAAGAGAAAATTTCAAAATTATCCTAGAAGCAAATGAAAAAGATATAGCAAATTTCACAAAAAGTGGAGCAATAAAAGATAGGCTTTTATTAGATGAAAAACGCATTTTAGCTCTTTGTGAAGGCCTAGAAAAAATCGCTTATATCGAAGATCCTATAGGTAAAATTTCTAAAGGCTGGAAAAATTATGCGGGTTTAAGCATACAAAAAATAAGCATTCCTTTAGGACTCATTTGTGTTATTTACGAAGCAAGGCCTAGTCTTAGTGCTGAAATCGCAGCTTTAATGATAAAAAGTTCTAATGCTTGTGTATTTAAAGGTGGAAGTGAAGCAAAATTTACAAATGAAGCTATATTTACTCTTGTTAGCAAAACACTTAAGGAATTTGGTTTACAAGATTGTTTTGCTATGTTTACTCAAAGAGACGAGATCAAACAAATTCTAACTTTTGATGATTTAATCGATGTGATCATACCTCGCGGTAGTTCAAATATGATACAAGAAATCGCAAACAATACTAAAATTCCTCTCATTAAGCAAGATAAGGGCTTGTGTCATGCTTTTGTAGATCAAAGCGCTAACTTAGATATGGCTTTAAAAATAATCCTTAATGCAAAGTGTCAAAGAGTAAGTGTTTGCAACGCTTTAGAAACGCTTTTAATACATGAAAAAATTGCTAAAAATTTTATAAGTCTTTTAATCCCTGAATTTAAAAAATTTAAGGTAAAAATTCATGCCTATGAAAATGCTTTGGCTTATTTTAACAACTCAAATTTAGAAGTTTTTAAAGCAAATGAAAATACCTTTGATACAGAATGGCTTGATTTTGCTTTAAGTGTAAAATTAGTAAAAGATTGCAATGAAGCTATAGAGCATATCAATAAACACAGCTCCTTGCATTCTGAAAGCATTATCTCAAATGATGCTTCAAATATCGCTAAATTTCAACGCCTTATAAACTCATCTTGTATTTATACTAATGCTTCAACACGTTTTAGTGATGGAGGAGAATTTGGCTTTGGTGGGGAAGTTGGAATTTCAACTAGCAAATTGCATGCAAGAGGTCCTATGGGAGTTGAAGATATTTGCACTTATAAATATATAATTAATGGAGAAGGACAAATTCGAGAGTGAATAAAATAGAAATGCTAAAGCAACACTTTAAAGAAATTGCTAAACTAAATTCAAGTGAACAAGTTTGGCAAATGCCTTTTTTTGCGGCTTTAGGTGTGGGTATAGTTTTAGGGTTTAGTGTATTTTTTGGAAAATTAAACTATGGACTCATTGCCATGATAGGAGCTTTATCTTTTTTATATGTTCCAAACACTCCTTTATATCATAGAATGGCTGTTGTGATGTGCTGTTCTTTTGGCATAGTTTCTAGTTTTTTCTTAGGAATTTTAACCCATTTTTTACCTGCAATTTTTGCCTTCATCCCTATAGGACTTGTGGCCATGGGAAGTTCTATTTTAATTAGATATTATAACATTGGTGCACCTGGATATTTTTTCTTTGTATTTTCTTGTATTTTAGGAGCTTATTCTCCTTTTGAAGCTAAGGATTTTATCTTTTTAGTGGGTCTTGTTTTTCTTGGGGCAATGGTAGCTAATTTAATGGCTTTTTTATACTCTATCGTTGTGATTTATGGATTTAAAAATGCTTTACCTAGCGAAATTCCACCTAGAGAATACATAGGTTTTGATGCAGTTTTTGTGGATTCTTTGATTATGGGTTCTTTTGTGGCTTTTTCTATATTTATAGGAATTTTTTTAGAACTTGAAAGAAGTTATTGGATAGCCATTTCTTGCACAGCTATTATGCAAGGTGTAACTTTAAACTCTATATGGATTAAACAAATTCAACGTATCATAGGAACGGCCTTGGGAGTATGTTTTGCTTGGTGGCTTTTATCTAAACAATTTCACAATATAGAACTTGTTTTACTTATGATGTCTTTGTTTTTTATAGGACAATTTTTAGTCAATCGAAACTATGCTTTAGCTATGATTTTCTTTACTCCTTATGCCACTTATCTTTCGGAAGCAGCTAATTTTATGAGTGAAAATGCAAATACATTAATACTCGCTCGTTTAGTTGATGTCGTAATAGGAAGCATTTTAGGACTTTTAGGTGGTTTTGTAATTTATAAACCTTATCTAAGAGTACATTTTGAACGCATTGCAAAATACATCTTTAGGATAAAACGAAAAGCTTAAAAGTCAAATAAAACACAAGCATTATCCCCTAAAATTTGCTCTTGTTCTTTTTTAGATACGACAACTTCATTAAAAGCTGCTAGAGCCGATGAAAAATTAACATTTGCTTCAAAATTTGTATGTGGCCAATCGCTTCCAAAAACAAAATTGCTAAGTGGAAAATATTCTTTTAAAATTTCATATATTTTCTTTGCAAATTTTATAGCTTGTTCATTATTAACATAGTCTATTTTTGCCCTATAAAAACCGCTAATTTTAAAAAATATTCTAGAATTTTTTAAGCAAATTAAATCCTCTAAATTTGTTAAGTTTGCATTAGCTCTTGCTAAATGATCAATAACAATATTACAACCATAAGGAATTAAATTTTTAACAATATCAACAAGATTATTATCCAAATCTCTTTGAATTTCTATTTGCATTTTAAGCTTACTTAAATTTTCAAAAAATTGAGTCCAAACCGTACTTTTAAAATTTGGCAATTCTTTACCAATTAAATTTAATCTAACTCCACAAGCTTTTCTTTCTTTTAGTTTTTGAAGCTCATCAAATTTAATACCTTCATCAACCACAACTATAGCTTTTATATTTTCATCTTTTTCGATACTCTGAAGCAAAAATTCATTATCAACACCTAAAAAACTTGGCTGAACTAAAACCCCTTTATCAAAATCATAATGATCTAAATTTGCTTTATAATCTTTAAAACTAGCGTCATAATCAGGCTTATATCTTGCATTTGCAACTGTATTTAACTTTTTCAAAAATATATGTGCATGAGTATCAATCTTCATTAAATTATCCTTATAAAATAAAACTCATTATAATAGTAGCTAAAATCGCCGCCATAAATCCTATTGGCACAGCTTTAATAAGTAAATCTTTAAATAATTTTTCCTTATATTTATCAGGACAAGATCCTAAAATTAAACTTCCTCCAGAAGAAAAAGGAGAAATAGCAGAAGCTTGAGCCCCTACAACAATACAAGAAAAAAGCAATGCCTCGCTTAATCCACTGCTTGCAGCAATGCTTGGAACTATAGGAAAAAGCGCTGGAGTAACCACACCCAAAGTACTTGAAAAAAGCGACATAAAAGCTGCAATAGCACACATTATTAACGGAATAAAAATCACATTGATCTCATTTTCTACAAGATCTGAAAATAATTTTATAGCCCCTGCTTCAACCGCTATGCTAATTAACATCCCTACTCCACAAATCATTATCAAGGTTCCCCAAGGAATTAAAGCAACAACTTGTTTCTCATCGGCTAATTTTAAAAATAAAGCAATGGCAACAAAAATCATGGCTATCATGGCTATATCTATTTTTTTATTAAAATAGCCAATTGTCTCATTATGTGGAAAAATAATATTTAGCACAGGAAAGATTAAAACAACAACAATCATCATAAACATAAGAATTAAAGTAGTTTTTTGTTTATAATCAAATGAATCAGGTTTTGAAATAACACTGATTTTTATATTGTTTTTAAAAGCATTAAACACAAAAAAAGATAATACCACAATAGGCAAAATTATAGTAAAAGCAAAAATAATACTAGAATTTATAAAAGCTTCATTTGCTTCAATACCTGAATTTTGCATCAATCCTCGAAAAATAATCCCACTTTGAGAAGTCATAAAATTTGCCCCTCCCAAAGCACCATAGTTTATAGCCATAGCTCCGGCAATTTTACTTAAGCCGATTTTATCGCAAAGTAAAAAAGTAAGTGGTGCCATAAAAGCTAAAACCGTATAAAAACCTGCTCCTAAAGCGGCTATAATAGCACTAACCACAAAAATAACAAAAGGGAGCAAATAAGGATGATTAGCAAAGCGATACATCAAATGTCCAGCTAATTTTTCAAGAGTTCCATTTACGGTTGCAAAATTATAAAACAACGAAACAGCAAAAATAACAAAAAATATAGAAATAGGCCAAAAAGCTATGATTTTTTTAGGAGCTAAATCCATAAAAAAAGCTCCTATAATATAAGCAAAAATCATAGCAAAAATTCCAACATTATGTCTAGTAATATAGCCTAAAATGATGGCTACTATAATACTAGAGATGATTAAAAAAACCATTATCATCCTTTAAAATATTATAGGGCTTATGATATCAAAAAATATATTTTTCAAAGCATAAAAACAAAATCTAAAATTTAAAAAATATCTATTTAGTAACAAATTTACTCATCTTATAAAATATTTTACAGAATATCTTGAATTATAACAAGCAAAAACCCCTTTTAGGCAAAAAACAATACCATAATCCCATCTAAAAATATTTGAAAATAGAAAGAATATTCTCATAAGCTCATCTTTATAATATAGAATTAAAACACTACAGAAAAGTCAAGTTTAAAAATTTAAAAAATGTCTTGAAGAATAAAATAAAGAAAATAAAAAATTGTATAAATTTAAAAAGCTTTGGAATACTCCAAAAGCTTTTTTTATATTATTTGTTCGCTCTTTCTATATACTCACCACGCACAGTATCAACGCGTATAACTTCACCTTCTAGCACATGAAAAGGAATTTGCACTACTGCGCCTGTTTCCAAAGTAGCTGGTTTTTTATTTGATCCTTGAGTATCGCCTTTGAAATTTGGAGCCGTTTCGATGATTTTGAGTTCAACAACTTGTGGAACTTCTACGCCGATAGCCTTGCCATTATGAAAAAGTACATCTACCATCATACCATCAAGCATCCATTTTTTTGCCTCACCCACATCATCATCACTGATAGCTACTTGTTCATATGTTTGTGTATCCATAAATTGGCAATTTTCACCATCATCATAAAGATACTGCATAGTTTTATCTTCTAAATTTGGAGCTTCACATTTATCGCCTGCATGGAAAGTTTTTTCAAGTACTTTACCATCAATAAAAGATTTGATTTTAATACGCACAAAAGCAGGACCTTTACCTGGTTTTACATGCTGATACTCAACTATTTTAAAAGGAATTCCATCGATTTCTATTTTAAGTCCCTTTTTTAAATCACCCATTGAATAAGATGCCATAAATTTCCTTTGTTAAAAAATAAAAAATGATTTTATCAAATTTTGATTGATATCACAATAAAATTATTTTATTTGATAAAAAAATAAGTAAAATTACGCTAAAATTTAAATTTAAAGCATAGTAAATGCTCGCTTCTTTTTAGAAGAGGAAAGTCCGAGCTGCTAAAGACAAGCATTCCATCTAACAGATGGCTAGGGCAACCTAAGGGATAGTGCAACAGAAAGAAAACTACCACACAAGTGGAAAAGGTGAAACGGTGGGGTAAAAGCCTACCAGCGATTTTGGTAACAATTTCGGCTATGTAAACCCAATGTGCAGCAAGAAGGGATGGTTAGCGTCTTTGTTTTAACCCTTCGCTTGATTTTGTTTGTAAAAACAAAACTAGATAAATGAGCATTCAAGACAGAACTCGGCTTATCGCTATGCTTTTTAAGATCTAACATAGGTCAAAGCTTTTTGAAATTTTTGAATTTCAACAGCCTTTGCTTTTTTCTTTTGTTCAATTAGTGCAACAGCTTCTTGCAAAAGAGCTTGAATTTGATAAAATATATCATTTATATTTTCTTTTATAAAGTCTTCTGAGGGCGATCTTTTAGCTAAATTTTTAATAAAAGCTTTCATATCAAGTTTATCAAGCAAATTTTCAAGCTTATTAATATCTTCTTGAATTAACGCGAGTTTAAAATCATTGATCCACTGTTTCATTACTATGCACTTCTCTCCAAGCTTCTAGTAAACCTTTGGTTACATTTATAACTTCATTAATTCTTTCTTCGTTATTTTCTAAATTTGCCAAAGATAAAAGTTGAATTTCTCTTGTATAAAGCCCACTTAAATAATGCGCCACATCTCCACCTTTTTCATAATCTAAAGTATTAATAAGCTCTATAAAAATAGCTGTTGTTCTTTTTACAAAGTATACTCTTTGCTCTATATCCTCGTTTCTTATCGCCACTTTAGCCCTTGCACAAAAACGCAAAATTCCCTCATAGAGCATTTCGATAAGTTTTTGCGGAGATTCTATCCCCGCTTGATTTTGAGAATAAGCATTATAAGCTAAACTATTTTGCATCTTTTTTATCCTTAATTATTAGAATTATTTGCTGCATTGATCATATTAGTCACAGTTGTTAATTGCTGATTAAGTTTATTTAAGATGCTCTCATATTGCAACCATTGATTTGCCATTGTATCATACCTTGTATCAATCAAAGTTTGAGTTGATTCTTTGGTTTGGGTTAAAGACTTAGTATCATTTGTTAAACTCTCATCATATTTTGTTAAAGAGCCATCTTTGCCTGTTATACCTTGTAAAGTTGTTTTAAGTTGTGCAAAAACACCCACACCTTCAACTGCCTCAGCAGCAATGCTCGTTTGGCTTAAGCCAAATTGTTTAAGAAATTCGCTATCTCCTTTTATGGCAAAATCAGAACTTCCGTCGGTTTTAAAATTAAGCTTATATCCTTTTTCTCCACCTTTTTCATAAGTTTCAACTTTAACTGTTAAACCTTCAATACCTTTGCTATTGATGTGATTAGCCAAATTTTGAAGCATTTCTTGTTCTGTACTACCTGTTAGTTTAAAAGTGGTTCCATCGGCATTTTTGGATAAATCATAAGTTTCAAAATTTGTAACAATTTGAAATTTTCCAGATTCAAAACTTATGCCTTTACCTTCTTCATCTTTGCCCCCTAAATACTCATCAAGACTGCCATTTTTAATTAAATCACCAGTATAGTTTATATCCTTGTATTGAGTAATGCCTGAAAAAAAGCTTTCAGTTAAATCAGGATTTTCTTTCATCTTGCTTTCAAAAGTGGAAGAGTCAAAATTTAGAGTTCCTGACTCAGTCATACTTAAACCATAGTCTTGTAAAGAAAGCATTACCTTAGCACTTACTTTATTTCCATTAGTATCTTCTACAGTACCATCAACTGATTGGGTTTTAAAAAGCGCAGAAATAATACTTGAGCGTATAGAGTTTACTTCGGTTACGCCTTGTAAAGAACCTTTGGTTCCTGTTTCGCTGTTATAGTCTGTAGCGGCATTAAGATTTAACACTAAATCATTATAGGCATCAACCATATCTTGCATAGCTTTGGTAACAGACTCACTATCTTGCTGAACATCAAAATTAATTTCACCTGTTTTATTTAAAGTCAAAGTAATACCTACACCAAGATCGGTTATAGTATTGCTCGATCTTGTCATCTTTATGCCATCCATGGTAAATTTAGCATCCTGAGCTTTTTGAATATGCAAAGGATTATCTTCGCTATCAATAATGCCAACACCTTTTTTACTTTTAGCAGGATCAAAATCTTCAGCTTTTAAAGCATCTTCATCGAGTTTCCAACCAAGACTTTCAAAAACACTTTTAGCATTTTCATCAACTTTGTATTTACCATTAGAATCTTTTGCACCCGGATAAAAGCTTATAGCACTATCTTCACCTGTCTCCTTACTCGTTAAGGTTAAGCGATAAGGTGCGTCTTTTTCTCCTGTATTTACCATCTTAGCTACAATTTCTCCACCCGTAGCAGTATTAATCTTATCAACTAAATCACTATAGGTTGTATTTTTATCTATAGTAACGCTATATTCTTTTCCATTAGAAAAAAAAGTTAAATTTGTAGGTTCTCTTAAACTTGCATTGATAATTCCTGTATCATTTACCAAACCCTTGCTTTGATAAACATCTTTTTGGGCAAGTTGAGTTACATTGATATTCATGCTTTGCAAAGCAACACCTGAAGTCACACTAAGGCTTGCAGGAGGATTATCAGTGATACTTGCTATAACCTTTCTTTTTGCAAAAGCCGTAGAGTCTCCTAAAGACGATACAGCTGCTTGAAAAGCAGAAAGCTTGGTTTTAAGCTCGGTTAAATCTTTTTGTTTGGTTGTATTTTCTTCGATTTTTTTAGTATAAGGATCAATACGAGCTTTTTGTTCTGCTTCTTTTAACTTGTCTAAGGTTTCTTGAGTTAAAACCCCAGAACCAAATCCTAAACTAGATAAACTACCAAATGCCATTTTTAACTCTCCTTATCAAATATCATTCCTATCACATCTCTAAAATACTCAGCTAATCTCATAGCTTCTTCGCTAGGAATTTGACGAATTTCCCTTCCAGTACTTTTTTCAGTCACGCTAATATACATAGAATTAATTTTATCACTATAACCAAAACGAACATTAGTATCTAAAGAATCCATTTGTTCATTTAACTTTTTTGTAATATCAGCTAACTTTTCATTCACACCTTGCTGTTGTCCATCATCGCCTCCTTGGCTTTGACTTCTATCGGTTTGAATGTTTGAACTAGCCTGTGTCTCGCTTGTTCTTTGGCTAATGTTTGCCAAAGCTGTATCCATTTGCCCATTTGCCTTCGATATTTCCATTTTAAAATCCTTTTTAAAATTTCTTATTTGCTTATTGCTAGTTACAAGCTTATATCGACAAATTTATAAAATTATGAACACCCTATAAAGAAAAATTTATTTTTCAATATAAAAAACAGTAAGCAAAAACTGTGCCAAAATTTTAAAAATATCTCAACTATCTTAAAAAATTTCAAATTTATTAAAAAGATCTGGATTATTTTCTAAGATATTACGCAAGATTAAATCTTCTATCACGCTTTTAGTGCAATCTGTTTGCTTAGGCCAAGTTCTTAAATAGCCCTCAGCTTCACCCTTAGCACTTGCATCCACTCCAAGTCTTTCTTCTTTGATAAAAATATCTCTTTTAGCATCAATATTATTTACCACACGCCAAACAAGCATATAAGGGTTTTCAAGCTTATTTTCGGTATCCAAAAATACTAAAATCCTAAAATGTTTTTTAAATTCTAAAAGTTTATTAAAACTTTGTTCGATTTTTTCTTTTTTATCAAGCAAAATGCAAACTATAGGACTTTTGCTTTCTTTATAAAATTGCTTTAAATTTAAAAGCTCTACCTTGGTTTTAAAAAGTTCTAACAATTTTTCATCTTCTAAAATTTCAAGCTCTTCTACTTGCGTTTCCTTACAAGCATCAAGTCCTGCTTTACCCCCAAAACAAGCATTAGGCGAAGCATGATCTAATTGATCGCAAATTCCTTCTGAAATTAAAATTTTCTTTGTATCAAAACGATTTAAGATATAAGGAATTAAAGCATCATAATCTTTCAAAGAAGGTGCATTTTTATCTACAAAAATCGCATGTTTAACAAAACTCATTTGCCCTACTCCCCAAAATGCATGCATAATTTGTTGCGCATGAGCGGGATATTTTGCATCGATTTTTGCTAAGATAAGATTATGAAAAACTCCATTTTCAGGCATATTATAATCAATTAAATCAGGTACTGAAGTTTGAAGCAAGGGTAAAAAAATTCTTTCGGTACCAAGTCCCATAATCTTATCTTCTAAAGGAGGCTTTCCTACAACCGTTGCTTGATAGATCGCATCTTTTTTAGTATAAATTTTTTCTACTTTCATCACAGGAAAAAGTTCAGCAGGAGTGTAAAAACCCGTATGATCTCCAAAAGGACCTTCGATTTTAAACTCTTCTAAATCCACATAACCTTCAATAACTACATCGCTATCATAAGGTACAAAAATACCATTTTCACAAGGGGTAAGTTTTGCAGGAGTTTTTTTAATAAAACCATAAAGCAAAAGTTCAAAAATTCCTTTAGGTAAAGGTGCTTGAGAACACCAAATATAAAGTGGATCTCCACCTATAGCTATACTTACAGGCATTTTTTTAAAACCAGCATTTTTGTATTCGTGATAAAAATTTGCCCCATCTTTATGAATTTGCCAATGCATTAAAAGTTCATTTTTATCACTCATTTGCAAACGATACATTCCAAGATTATTTTGAGTTTTATCTAAATTTTGCGTATAAACTTGCCCCATGGTGATAAATTTACCCGCATCATCTTCCCAAGTTCTAAGCACTGGAAGTTCTTCAAGAGAGTTTAAAATTTCATAATCATACAAGGCTTTATTTTTTTTCAGTCTTTTAGGAGGAACATTTTTAAAACTTAACAAATTCATAAAAAAATCCATTTTTGCTTTAAAACTCGTAGGAATATGAAGCTTGGTGAGTTTTGAAATTTCTTCAGCCACCTCTTCATAATCACGCCCAAAAGCTAAATTTAAAGCCTTTTCATTGCAAAAAGTATTCATCAAAACAGGAAATTTATATTGTTTATTTAATTTTTTATCTATAGGATTTTTAAACAATAAAGCCTTACCTTTTTCTCCTTTTTTAGCTTCTATATAGGCTAAATGAGCGATTTCAAGATCTACATCTACAGGCTCTTCAATTACCCTTAAAAGATCATTTTCTTTTAAAATTTGAATAAATTCTTTCATAGCATGCTCTCAGCTTTTTTTAAAAGTTCTTTAGCACCTTTAGCAATAAACTCCTTAGCCAAACTCTCTCCAAAACCTTTAAAATCATCTTTTTTAATCATTCTTTTATCTTTTAAAATTTCTCTTCCATCGGGTAGTCCAAGCACTGCACGCACACAAATTTCATCTCCTAAAAGCTCTGCGTTAATACCTATAGGAACTTGACAACCCCCTTCTAAAGTAGCAATAAATTCTCTTTCAATGCTTGTTTCAATCAAAGCATTTTCATCATTTAAACATTTTAAAAGTTCTAAAATTTTTTCATCATTTATACTTTCTATACCTAAAGCTCCTTGAGAGGCTGCAGGGATTAGTTCATCCTTGCTAAATTCATAAACAAAATTCACTTGCTTATCTAAGTTTAAGCGTTTAATTCCCGCCATTGCCAAAATAATCGCATCAAAATCATTATTTTTTAATTTCTCTATACGAGAATTAACATTACCACGCAAAGAAATAATCTCTAAATCAGGTCTTAACAATAAAAGCTGCATTTTACGTCTAAGACTAGTAGTGCCTATTTTTGCACCTTTTGGCAAAGAAAGAAAATCTTTATAATTTTGACTTAGCATGGCATCATTACTTTGCTCTCTTTTACTTACCGCTGCCAAAACTAAACCTTGAGGAAAAAAACTAGGCACATCTTTTAAACTATGCACCGCCAAATGTGCTTCTTTTCTTAGCATACTTTCTTCAAGTTCTTTTGTAAAAAGTCCTTTGCCGCCAATTTTTGCCAAAGGAGAATCCAGCAAAACATCACCTTTTGTTTTAAAACCTTCTAAAAGCACTTCAATTTGATGTGTATTTTTTAAAATTTGGGCTATATGTTCACTTTGCCAAAGAGCTAATTGACTTTTTCTTGTTGCGATAATAAGCTTCATTTTCTATCCTCTATAATTTCAACATCAATGATTTCTTCATTAGAATTTTGATACTCTTGCTTAGTGTATTGATATTTTGATTTAGTCATTATTTTCAAAGCAATACCAAAGAAAAATACAAAAATTCCAAAAACACTTGTAATAATCCCTGGAA
The DNA here is from genome assembly GCF_001762535.1 of Campylobacter sp. BCW_6889. Taxonomy (NCBI): domain Bacteria; kingdom Pseudomonadati; phylum Campylobacterota; class Epsilonproteobacteria; order Campylobacterales; family Campylobacteraceae; genus Campylobacter; species Campylobacter sp. BCW_6889. Next base: position 17,064 of record NZ_MJWZ01000072.1, read on the forward strand.
CAACAAGTAAAAACCCTGCGATAACAAAAGAAAATTGTGTTAACATATCCTTTAAGCCACCCATTTGAAATTCAAGCATATTTTTCCAAAAAATTCCCAATAAAACCGCACCAAAAATCATACTCAAAAGTATGAAAAATAAAAAATTACCAAAACCAAAAAACACTATAAAAAATATACTTGCAATAATTTCAAGTACAAATAAAGGGCTTAAACTTAATTTATAATTCATAACACTTTCTTTTTAAGAATTTCCATAAGTTCATCAGTTTTTATAAGTTCCTTTACTAAACCTTCTCTTTGGATAAACTCTATTTCATTATTTTCTAATCCTTTACCAATAACTAACGCATAAGGAAAACCCATAAGTTCAAAATCATTCATTTTGACCCCAAAACGCTCATTTCTATCATCAAGTAATACTTCTAATCCAAGATTGGTTAAATCCTCATAAAGCTTGTTAGCAAATTCTAAAGCCTTTTCATCTTTGAGATTTGAAACAATAATTTCAAGCACAAAAGGAGCTAAAGTTTTATTCCAAATACATCCTTTTTCATCATGACTTGCTTCAATAGCTACAGCCAACAAGCGTGAAACACCTATGCCGTAACATCCCATATAAAAAGGCTGACTTTTGCCATTTTCATCTAAAAAATTTGCATTCATCGCTTTGGAATATTTTTGCCCTAGTTTAAAAATATGCCCTACTTCTATACCTTTGCTTTGTTTTAATTTTGCTCCACATTTAGCACAGCAATCCCCTTCTTTAACTTCAATCAAATCTTTAAAACGATCTTTGTTTAAATTTACAACATCAATACCGATTAAATGATAATCTTTTTCATTTGCACCCATAATCATTTGCTTTTCGTTTTCAAGCTCAAAATCTATATAAAAATCTATATCTTTTAATCCCACAAAACCTATAAAACCGGCTACCAAACCAGCTTTTTCTAATTCTTCTTCGCTCGCATCAACTAGTTCAAGAGCACTACAAGCATTTTGAGCCTTGATTTCTTGCAAATCATCACTTCCTCTTATAAAAAACACAACTAATTTGCTTTCATTTTCGTAAATAGCTTTTTTTACCACTGCTTTAATCGTATAAAAAGCATTGATTTTAAAAAATTGTGCTAAAGAATCTATAGTTTTAATATTTGGAGTGTGAAATTTACTTGCATAATTTGCTTCAGGACGCTCATCTTGACAAGTTTTTTTAGCTCTTTTTGCAGCTTCAACATTAGCTGCATAATCACAATTTTCACAAATTAAAATATCATCTTCCCCATTTTTTGCTAAAACCATAAATTCCTTAGAACCACTTCCACCAATAGCCCCACTATCAGCTTCAACTGCTCTAAAATCAAGTCCCATTCTTTGTAAAATTTGAGAATAAGTTTTATACATAAGCTCAAACTCACGCCCTAAATCTTCTTCATTAGCATGAAAACTGTATCCATCTTTCATTAAAAATTCACGACATCTTAAAAGCCCAAATCTAGGTCTTGCTTCATCACGAAATTTAAGCCCAATTTGATATAAATGCAAAGGAAGTTGTTTATAGCTTGTGATTTTGTTTTTTACCAAAGAAAGCATAGCTTCTTCATGTGTTGGACCTAAAACAAATTCATTTTCTTTTCTGTCTTTAAAACGCAGAAGTTCTTTTCCAAAAACATTATAACGCCCACTTTCTTGCCACAAACTTGCAGGAGTGATAAAACTAAGATTTACTTCTTGTGCTCCAGCCTTATCCATTTCTTCTTTAACTATATTTTTAATCTTGTCTAAAACTCTTTTTCCCAAAGGCAAGAAATTATAAAGTCCACTACCAATTTGTTCTACAAAACCTGCACGCGTTAAAAAAATATGACTAGGTAAACTCGCATCTTTTGGCGCTTCTTTTAAGCTTGGTGCATAAAATTTAGTAAATCTCATCATTATTCTCCATATCAAATTCACATTTATATTGATTTAAACCTTCAAGATTATTTTGCAAATCAAAAACATAACGCATAGCATTAATCACTGTATCGCTTTGCATTTTACCTTGTAAATGCTTCAAATTTACAGTAGGCGTGTGTAAAAAAGCCTTAAAAACTTGATGAATCAACTTTCTAGCCTCTTCTTTGTCGGATTTTTTCAAGTATCCTTTTTTTAACGCAATTTCAAGTTGTTTATCTGCATATTCTTTAGCTTGCAAGCGTATAGCTTTGATAATAGGCATCAAAGCCAAATCGTTTAAATACCTAAAAAATTCACTTGTTTCACGGCCTATTATCCCATAAGCCATGCGAGCTTCTTGTTCTCTTAGTGCTAAATTTTTTTGAACTACAATCTCAAGATCATCTACAGCAAAAACAGATATATTTTCATTTTCATTAATATCAATATCCCTTGGAACTGCAATATCAAAAAAATACCTTTTGTAAGGAAGTTCTTCTATTAAAGAATTTGTAATAATAGCATTTGGTGCATTAGTAGCTGAGAAAAAAAACTCATATTGATTTAAATATTTTTTTAAATTTTCTAAACTATCATATTCGCTTAAAACACCAAGTCTCTCACACAAATCTTTAGCTTTTTGCAAGTCACGATTTAAAATAATCACTTTAGCACCAGCAGCAATTAAATGTTTTGCCGCAAGTTCTCCCATCTCTCCAGCTCCAATAACAACAGCTTTTTTTTGCGTTAAATCTGCAAGTTCTTTTGCTTTTGCTACGGCAACGCTAGCTACAGAAATAGGATTTTTAGAAATTTGAGTTTCATTGCGTACCTTAGCAGCACATTTAAAAGCACTATGTACCGCTCTTGAAAGATGTACTCCGCAAAAATTATTTTTTACAGCAAAAGCAAAGGCATCTTTTAATTGCCCCGCTATCTGAGTTTCTCCAACCACCAAACTATCCAAAGAACTTGCTACGGAAAAAAGATGGTGGATTGCTCCACTATCTTCAAAAATATCAGCTTTTTCAAGTAAAATATCTTTATCCACATCACAAAGCAAAGCCAAAGATTTAACAATAAACTCCGCACAGGCCATTTTTACAAAAGCAACAATTTCAACACGATTGCAAGTGCTTATAACCAAACATTCTTCAATATTTTCATGAGTACTAATGACTTTTAAAAACTCACTTTTTTTAGCTTCATTGGAAAAGCTTAACTTTTCTCTTAAGGTAATATCTGTATTTTTATGAGTAAAAGATATACAATAATACATTAAAATTCCCTATCTATCATAGCTTTAATAATATCATTAAGCTTGTTATTATCATATTTTTCAATCGCTTTACTAGCCTTTTTTGCATAAGTTTTAGCTTTCAAAATAGCTTTTTCCAAAGCTTTTTGTTCTTCAAATTTAGTTTTTAACCATTCTTTTTCATTTTCATTTAAATCTTTTTTAAATAAAGTCTGCAAATATGTCCTATCTTGTTCTTGCAAATTTTCATAAAGATAAATATAGGGTAAGGTAGTTTTACCCTCTTTAAAATCATTCATAGCAGGTTTTCCAAGAATTTTTTCATCGCTCTTAATATCTAAAATATCATCAATCATCTGAAAAGCGAGTCCTAAATTTTTACCATATTCTGCAAAATCTTTTTCATATAATCCAGCCAAAATAGCTCCGCATCTCGCACTTGCTTCGATCAAAACAGCTGTTTTATTATAAATCATTTTCAAATAAGCTTCTTTATTGATATTAAATTTCTCTCCCAAATCAACATCCATAAGTTCGCCTATAGCAAGCTTTACAACAGCATCTGAAATAATACTTGCAAATCTAGCATCCATTTTGCTTAATTCATAAAAGGCTTTGGAATACAAAATATCGCCCAACATAAGAGCATTTTTTGTACCAAATTCAGCATTAACAGATCTTGCTCCACGTCTTAACTCACTCTCATCAATAATATCATCATGTAACAAACTAGCAAGATGTATCAATTCTATAGCTGCGCAAATTTTAAAAGCAATCTCACTCTCATCTGCGATAGCTAATAATAATTTAGAACGTAATTTTTTTCCTGATTTTACATTTGAAAGCATATTTAAAATAGGTTCATAGCCAAGCTCTTGTAAAAACTGTTTTATTAATTCATCTATTTTTTGCACTATCTTTTCCTTGTTAATTACTATTATTATTTTCTTTGCTTGTTAATGGTTTTACCTGAGGTTCGTTAAAATTAATCATAGGAACAACCTGATTATTTTGCGGTGGATTTTGTAAAGCTTTTTTTCTTGGATCTAAAAATTCTACCATTAAGCGAGATTCCTTATCTTCTATATAAACCGTAAAAGTTGCCAAACCTTTATTATAAGCACTAAATTCTAAAATCAGTCTTGCTCTATCAATATGTGGATTAGTATAATCAGGTATTAAAGTTTGAGTTACCCAATCCAAATTTCTTCTTAAACTCATCACAAATTGACGCGGATATTTGCGAAATTTCGAATGTACGATGATATTAGTATTATCAAACAAAGTCCAATAAAAATCAAAATTTTGCACCTTATCTTCATAGCCTATTTCTTTAATCTGCACACTAGCTCTCTCATCTTTTTTAAGTATAAATTTATAAGTATAATCAAAAGTTGGTTCAGATGCTAAAACATTGCTAAAAATAAAAAAAATACAAATTAAACAAGGGCTTATTTTAAACAATTTTAGCCTTCGTGTCCTAAAATTTTTGCGCCTAATTCTATATAAATATCATTTTGCCTTTCTTCTATAAAATCACCATTTTCTAATATGAAATTTTTTACATCCATTTCTGTTAAACCTTGTTTTTCTAAAAGTTCTACCATGGCAATATGATCAGCAAAAAATTCCTCAAAAACTTTTTCTAAGGCTCCTAAATTTCCATTTTGTATAATTTCTATAAATTTTTCTTTTGGAGTTTTATTAAACATTTCATCAAAAAAATCCATTAATTTTCCTTGAAAATATAAGTTTTTGATTATAAAATTTTAATCGTTAAAAGTAGCTAAATTAAAATAATTAAAATTTAAATTTTATTTGCAATATGTAAAATTTTAGAAGTTAAATTCCGCATGGTGCGGAATTTATTATGAATGTGGTTTTGCTTGAGTGGCGTATTTTACACCCAAATCAAAAGCTTTAGCATTTGCATCACGAGTTTTTGCAGGAACCATATGAAGCATAGTTTCCTTTAAAACATCTAAATCTATACATTTGCTCATATAAGCAGCAATTGCAAGTGCTACAACTGATTGAGTAGCCACATTTCCTACCTCATCTTTAGCTATGGTAATAATAGGAATTTCAAAAATTTGCCATTTTTTATAATCTTCACTTTCAGGATGCACCAAATTTGGCTCTACAACTATGATGCCTCCTTCTTTTACACCGCCACGAAAACCTTTATAGCCCTTATCTGCAGTCGAAAGCATAAAGTCTATCTCCCCTTCTACAGCATAAGGAAATAAAATTTCTTTATCATCAATGATAATATCCACTTTAGTAGGACCGCCACGTACTTGTGAAGTATAAGTTGAAGCCTTAAAAGCTTGACGGCCTTCTTTAATGGCTGCTTCTGCTAAAATTTCTCCTGCAGTGATAACACCTTGTCCGCCTTCACCGCCAAATCTTAATTGATATTTCATTTTAAAGCTCCTAAATCCACCATTCTTTTTTCTTTGGCTGCACGACGTACTTCTTCATAAGCGCGGCAGTATTCTGGCTGAGAATTATCTTCATGTAAAATTCCTGTTGGAAATTTATCTTTTCTTTCTTCAAAATCCATGCTTTCAAATTTAGCTTTATCCACAACGCGATTTTTAATCCAATCAAGCATAGCTACAGCTTCGCCCATTTTGTTTTTTCTACCTAGATTGATATGACAATTTGAAAAAACATCTACAAAACTATAACCCTTATGCGCTAAAGCCTTATAAATTAAATTTTCAAGCTTATTAGCTTCGATCACATTACCCCTTGCCACAAAAGAAGCTCCTGCAGCTTTAGTTAATTCACACGCATCAAAATTTGGATCAATATTTCCAAATTGAGCTGTTACTGTATAAAAACCTTTTGGAGTAGTTGGACTTGTTTGAGAATTCGTAAGTCCATAGATAAAATTATTGATCACAATATGTGTTAAATCGATATTTCTACGACAACCATGTATGGTATGATTTCCACCAATTGCCAAAGTATCCCCATCTCCACTTACTACAATAACATGTTTACTAGGATTGGCTAATTTAATACCTGTTGCATAAGCTATGGCTCTACCATGAGTTGTATGAACTGTATTGCAATTTACATAAGAACTCATTCTACCACTACAACCTATACCCGAAACAAGACAAACATCATCCATATTCCAACCAAGTTTTTCTATTGCACGGATAATACATTTTAAAACAACACCATCGCCACATCCCCAGCACCACTGAGTAGGCATTTTATCTACTCTTAGATATTCATCATAATTAAAAGCCATTTATATACTCTCCTTTACCTTAGCAATAATTTCACTTGGAGTGATAGGACGACCATTTGCACGGTGCAAGCTAATAAAATCGCGACGCGAAGTTACTCTTTCAATCTCTTCAAGATATTGCCCCATATTAAGCTCGCTTACCATTACTTTTTTAAATTTGCTTACAACTTCAGCGATTTTTTTCTCAGCCACTGGATAAAGAGTAATTGGACGGAAAAGTCCCACTTTAATCCCTTGTTCTCTTAATCTTTGTATAGCTTCTTTTGCTGAACGACTCACGCTTCCATAAGCAATGATTAAAAATTCAGCATCATCAAGCATATACTCTTCATAAGAACAAATATCTTCTTGATTGTTTTTAATTTTACCTATGAGTCTTTCCATATTTTTTTTCACTATGACTCCATCTTCAGTTGGAAAACCTATATCTCCATGATGAAGTCCTGTAACATGATAACGATAACCTGTAAAGAAAGGATTTAAAGTTGCAGGCTCATTTTCTCCTGCTGCATAAGGTTTATAATCCTTTTTATCTCCTTCAAATTTTTTACGGTTATAAACTTTAATATCTTTTAAATCAGGTAAAACCGCTTTACCATTCATGTGCCCTACAGTTTCATCCATAAGCAAAAATACTGGAGTCATATATTTTTCAGCTAAATTAAACGCTCTAATGGTTTCTATATAAGCTTCTTCAAGACTTGCAGGAGCAATAGCAATACTTGCAAAATCCCCATGAGTTGGTGCTTTAGCTTGAAACAAATCTCCTTGTGCTACACGAGTTGGAAGACCTGTCGAAGGACCACCTCTCATAACATTTACAATCACAAGTGGAATTTCAGCAATAAATGCAAGTCCTATTTGCTCTGCTTTTAAAGAAATTCCTGGACCGCTACTTGCAGTCATGGATTTTACTCCACTCATTGCCGCACCAATAGCCACGCTAATACCTGAAATTTCATCTTCCATTTGTATAAAAGTTCCATCATTTGCAGGAAGCATATGACTTAGCTCGTGAGCTATCTCACTACTAGGGGTAATAGGATAGCCTCCAAAAAATTTACATCCACAATCAATCGCAGCTTTGGCGATTAAAACATTACCTGTTGCTATAACTTCTCTCATTATTTTTCCTATGTTAATTTTTTGTATTTGTTATTTTTTACGGCTACAGCTCTATCTTTAGCCTCAGCAGTAAGTTTGGCAAATTTAAATTCATCTCTTTTTGCCACCATAATAGCAAAATCAGGGCAATGTGTCTCACACTCGGTACAGCCTATACAGGATTCAGGGTGTACCACCTCTATCATTTGTCCTAAAACCGCATGCACATCATCGCGCATAGCTAAAACCCCAGCGGGGCAATAGCTAACACAAATATTACATGCTTTGCATCTATGCTCATCTACCCAAACAGGGGTATCTTTTGGAGCTGTCATACTCATGTTTTTCCTTTATCAACCTAATATTTTTTGAATTTCTTCACCAATTAAAGCCGGAGAATCCACCACATGAATTCCGTAACTTTTCAAAGCTTCTTTTTTAGCCGCAGCACTTTCATCAGCACTTCCTACTATGGCACCTGCATGCCCCATTCTTTTACCTTTTGGAGCAGTTGCGCCTGCAATGAATGCTACCACAGGTTTGCTAATATTTTCTTTAATAAATTTAGCTGCTTCCACTTCCAAACTACCACCAATTTCACCTATCATTACAATAGCTTTAGTTTCATCATCTTTTTGGAATTCACTTAAAAGTTCTTTATAAGCAAGACCTATGATAGGATCACCACCAATTCCTACTGCAGTAGAAATTCCATAACCACCTTGAACTACCTGATTAGCAGCTTCATAAGTTAAAGTTCCACTTTTTGAAATAAGCCCCACGCAACCTTTTTTAAAAATAAAACCTGGCATAATACCTAATTTGCATTCTTCAGAAGTGATAATACCTGGACAATTTGGTCCAATGATTTTCATACCCTTTTTATTGGCATATTGCTTAGCAAACATCATATCTTTTACAGGCGTATGCTCGGTGATTACAACTGCAAGCTTAATACCCGCATCAGCTGCTTCAATCACGCTATCACCCACAGCAAAAGCAGGTACAAAGATCAAGCTCACATCAGCCTTTGTTGCTTTAACCGCATCTACAACGGTATCAAAAACTGGTTTACCTAAATGAGTTTGTCCGCCTTTATGAGGGGTGACACCTCCAACTATATTTGTACCATAAGCCATGCATTGCTCAGCGTGAAAAGTTGCTTCTTTACCTGTAAAACCTTGAACTATTACTTTTGTATTTTTATTAACCAATATACTCATTTTCTATCCTTATCCTACTAAACTTTTTACAAGCTCTGCACCATTTTTAAGATTGGTTGCTGCTTTGATATTTTTAAGATTTGAATTATCTAAAATTGTCTTTGCTTCTGCTGCGTTAGTGCCATCAAGACGCACTACAATTGGAATATTTACCTCAACATTCTTAGTAGCTTCTAAAATTCCATTTGCTATCCTATCACAACGAACAATACCACCAAAGATATTGATAAATATAACTTTTACATTCTTATCTCTTAAAATGATTTCAAAAGCCTTTGCAACAGTTTCAGGAGAAGCTCCCCCGCCTACATCTAAGAAATTTGCAGGTTTTGCACCACTATAATTAATAATATCCATAGTTGCCATTGCTAGACCCGCACCATTTACCATACAAGCTACATCTCCATCTAATTTCACATAGCTTAAGCCAAATTCAGCCGCTTCTCTTTCAGCAGGATTTTCTTCAGTAATATCTCTAAGTTCAGCAATTTCAGGATGACGATAAAGCGCACTATCATCAAAACTGCATTTTGCATCAAGGGCATAAAAATCCCCTTCTGCAGTTTTAATTAAAGGATTGATTTCAAGCATATTCATATCTTTATCCATGTAAAGCTTATAAAGTTTAGCTATCATAGAAATGAGTTTTTTGCCTTCATCTTTATCAAGTCCTAAAACTCTCGCTACTTCAAGTCCATGAAACATTTTAAAACCAATTTGTGGATCAATGCCTACTTTTGCAATTTTTTCAGGACTTTCTTTGGCTACTTTTTCTATATCCATCCCTCCTTCACTTGAAGCGATAATGGTAATTTGCTCTGCCATTCTATTAAATAAAATAGCCAAATAATACTCTTTTACTATATTAGCGCCACTTTCTATATAAAGTTTTTGCACGAGCTTACCTTCAGGTCCTGTTTGATGAGTTACTAAATTCATTCCTAAAATTTTACTTGCATAATCTTTTACCTCATCTAAATTTTTAGCGATTTTAACACCACCACCAAGACCACGGCCTCCTGCATGAATTTGAGCTTTAACCGCCCAAACACTACCGCCTAATTCTTTAGCATTAGCCACAGCTTCATCTACGCTAAATGCAACTTTTCCCTTTAAGGTAGGGATACCATTATCCGCAAAAATTGCTTTTGCTTGATACTCATGTATGTTCATTTATTCTCCTTTATATTGATATTTGATTAAAGATTTTTCCAATTTGTCTTTTTCTTGTGAACTAAGATCTAATCTCATGATTTCAATCACACCTTCAAGTCCTAATCTTGCCATAACTCCCAAGGCTTTGTTTTGCACTCCAAATTCTCCATGTAAAATCACACTCATGGGTAAAAACTCGCCACTTCTTATGGACTCAAGCATTCTTATGCAAGCACTAGCAGGGGCTAAATAAGCTGAAGTTTTAAGATGTTTGATTACTTTAGCTCCACCTGTTTTAACTTCATTTTCCAAATCATCAAATTCTTCTTCATTTAAAAATTCGCTTATATTTTTATTTTTAACACTTGCGTAAGATTTTACCAAAACCATATCATCATTATGAAAACCAATAAGTCTTGTATCCACGCTTGACATTTTGACATTAAGTTTTTTGGCAAGCTCATACTTAAATCTTGCATTGTCTAAAACTCCCGCCATGGCTATAATTTTCTTTGATGAAAAAATTCCGCTTTCATAAAGAGTATTAAGTAGAAAATCCACAGGATTAGTTAAAATAATAAAAAGCGGATCTTCTGTAAAATCTTTAATTTTTTTAGCGCAATCAAGCATAATGTTTGTATTCAACTGAAGCAATTCTTCTCTACTTTGCCCATCTTTTCTAGCAAAACCTGCACTAAAAAGCACTATATCTGAATTTTTGGTATGAGTATAATCTTTAGTGCAAAGTAAATCTATATTTAAATTTAAAGCAGCTATGCTTTGAGTAAGTTCTAGTTCTTTTGCATAAAGTAAATCCTCATTGATATCTACTAAAACAATTTCATTTGCTATTTCTCTTAAAATCAAAGCATAAGCTACGCTTGAGCCCACATTACCAGCCCCTATAACAGTAATTTTCATCTTTGTCCTATTTTTTCTAAAATAGCGTTAAAAGTTGCACTTGGACGCATGATTTTATTTGCTTTTTCATCATCAAATTTATAATATCCACCCAAATCCACTTTCACACCTTGTGCATCATTAAATTCGGCTCTGATTTTTTCTTCATTAGAAGAAAGCTCTAGGGCAATATCTTTAAAAAAGCTTTGAAGCTCCATATCACTTGCTTGTCTTGCTAAATGATTTGCAAAATACATTGCTAAGTAAAAATGACTTGTTCTATTGTCATCTTCTTTAACTTTTCTTGATGGAGCTTTATTATTTTCAAGCCATTCGCCTATAGCCTCATCAAGACATTCTGCTAAAACCTTAGCTTTATGATTACTACACTTATTTGCATAAAATTCCAAACTTGCTTGCAAAGCCAAAAATTCACCCAAACTATCCCAACGCAGATGATTTTCTTCGACTAATTGTTCTACTTGTTTAGGTGCTGAACCCCCTGCTCCTGTTTCAAACATAGCTCCACCCTTTAACATAGGCACAACAGAAAGCATTTTTGCACTTGTTCCAAGCTCTAAAATAGGAAAAAGATCGGTTAAATAATCCCTTAAAACATTACCCGTGATAGAAATAACATCTTTACCTTCTCGGATTAACTCTAAACTTCTTAAACAAGCTTCTTTTGGAGCTAAAATGGCTATATTTCTACCCTTTTCTTTTAAACGATTTTGCACCAAAGTTATCATGATTTTATTACTAGCTCTTTTGCTATCTAACCAAAAAATAGCTTCGGCTCCACTAAGTTCTGATCTTTCTATACCTAAATCAATCCAATTTAGCACCGCATCAAATTTAGCCTGATTAACTCTATAAATATCACCTTTTCTAACCTTATGTTCTAATAAAACTTTACCGTTAGAAACTATTTTAAAAGCTCCTTCTTCTTTAGCCACAAAGGTTTTATCGTGCGAGCCATATTCTTGGGCCTTTTTAGCCATTAAACCTACATTAGATACACTGCCAAGTTTTGAAGGATTTAAAGTACCATTTTTATGCAAATCTTCAATAACTGCTTCATAAATAGTTGCGTAAGTTTGATCAGGAATTACGGCATTTGTGTCCTTTTCCTTACCTTCCTTATCCCACAATCTTGCGCCATTTTTAAGCATTGCAGGCATAGAAGCATCAACAATAACATCGCTTGGAATATGAAGATTTGTAATGCCTTTATCTGAATTTACCATAGAAATATCTGCAGATTTAGCTAAAATTTCATTGTATTTTTTTAAAATTTCATCTTTTTTACTTGAATTTTCGATCTTACTTAAAAGCTCACTTAAACCATTATTTGGATTAATACCTAATTTTTCAAATTCATCTTGAAATTCGATAAATAATTCTTTAAAAAATACTTTTACCGCATAACCAAAAAGTATAGGATCACTTACTTTCATCATTGTAGCTTTTAAATGCAAAGAAAAAAGCACATCATCATCTTTGCTTGCTTTAATTTCTTTTGCATAAAATTCCTGAAGTTTTTGCACATCCATAAAAGTAGCGTCTAAAATTTCATTTTTTTCAAGTTTTAAGTCCTCTTTTAAAATTTCATTTTTACCATCAATACTTGTAAATTCTATATTAGCCACACAATCTTGATCGATTAAAACCGCTTTTTCATTAGAGAAAAAATCCCCTTCTTTCATGTAAGAAACACGAGTTTTTGAGTTTGGATTAAACTCAACCGCACGATAAGGATTGTTTTTTGCATAGTCTTTTACTGCTTTTGTTGAACGACGATCTGAATTTCCTTGTCTTAATACAGGATTAACCGCTGAACCTAAAACTTTTTGATATTTTGTTTTAATTTGCAATTCTTCATTATTTTTTGGCTCATCTGGGTAATTTGGTAACATATAACCCTTAACTTGCAATTCTTTAATCGCCGCCTTAAGCTGAGGAATAGAAGCTGAAATATTTGGGGTTTTAATAAGATTTGCATCCGATCTTTTGACAAGCTCGCCTAAAAGCCCTAAAGCATCTTCACATCTTTGTTCCTCTTTTAAATACTCACTAAAAGTAGCTAAAATCCTTCCAGATAAAGAAATATCCGAGGTTTTTACTTCTATATGCGCTCTACTTAAAAAAGCTTTCACTATAGGCAAAAACGAATAAGTCGCAAGAGCTGGGGACTCATCTGTTAAGGTATAAGTAATTTGCATTTTTAGTCCTTTAAAAACTTATTTTTATTTTCATTTTTAAGTATATTACAAATAAAAAAAAATGCAAGAGTAAGTTTAAAGTTTGTTTTAGTTTTCAAACAAACTTTAAATATTTTTAATTAAGTAAATTAGCAGGAAGTTGTATGATATTTTTAATAAGATTAAAAGGGGTTTTTAGGGTATCTGTTAAAATTTCGGTATGAAATTTAGGGTCATCTATACTTCCATCTATTTTTAAGTTTGTGCTAATTTCTTGATTTTTACCTAAAATTACATAATTTAAAATTGGAACCTTGGATATAGCTTCTGAAGCTGATTTTAAAGTTTTAAGCTCTAAGCTAAAATCCACTGTATTTAATCTTAAATTTGCTGATCCTAAACCATATATATCTACACTATCGCCATTTAAATTAATAGCCGAAACACTTAAAAGATCTTTTTTCCTATTAAAAATAATCTTTCCATCATGCAAGCTTAAACCTTTTTGATTAAAAGTTGGAGATTTAAACATCAATAAACTTGGTACAGTATCAATAAAGGAAATAAGCTGATTTACACCTTTTAAATCCTTCACATAAGTGTTTTTAAAATCGATCTGTCCGTCAAAATACTCCAATCCACTTCCTTTTATACTTAAGTTAAACACTCCATCTTGAACAGCTTGTTTTTGTAAAAACTCATTTAAATAATTATCATCAATATTGCTAACGTTTAAATTTAAATCATTAGAAGAATAATAAAGATCAAATTTTGCATTTCCTCTAGAACCTTTAAGATCCAAAGCATTGCCTTTTAAATCAGCCTCTACCCTATCAAAAGCCAAAGTTTTATTAGAATCTGGCAAAATTAAAGCTACATTTGCTCCACCAAAACTAATATTTTGGGTATTAGTAGAAATATCAAATGTTGAATTTGAAGAGTTGGAATCTTTTCTATAAATATAACTTAAATTTTTCAAATGAATTTCTTTATTATCAGAACTTATTTTAGCACTTGCTGTATCACTTTGAGTATGAATTTCTATAATGCCTTTATTTTTTACAATATCAAAGCTATCATTTTCATAAGGAGTTTGACCGTTGATAAGTAAATTATTTTTAAAATAAGCATCATTAACGCTTGCATTAAAATCTTCGAAATTTAAAGTTTTATAATAAACATTTTTAGCATCGATAAACCCAAACTTTTTAAGCAATGGAGAAAATGAAAATAAAATCTTAGGATTACTAAGATTAGCCTCAAGTCCATCTTTAAAATTTAAAATCAAATTCCACTGAGGAATGCTAATGTTAACATTTTGCGAATAATCTAATTTTACTTCTACATTTTGATTTTTTAAATCTAAAAGCTCCCCATTGTCAAAATAAAGCCTTGAAATTTGAGTATTGAAATTTCCTTGCTGTTTTTGCAAGTCAAATTTAGCATTAAAATCAGCTTTTAAAAAGCCATTTTCAACACTAGCATTTTCTATATTTAAATTATTTTGATTTAATTTGACAAATGCTTTTGCAATATTAAAATCAGCCAAAGAAATACTAGCATTCTCTAAAGCTAAAATACCACTATAAAAAATTTCACCCTTATCATGAAAATCAATTTTAAGCTCTAAATCACTTTTAATTTTTCCGCTTTTTTGATAAAAAGGTAATGAAAAATGATAATCTTCCAAAGCTTTAGCAAGTTTTTCGTCAAATTTTAGATTATTAGACTTAATACGCAAATAAATCCCAGCTTTTTTTTCATCAAATAAATCATATAGATAAACCTTACTAGAACTTAAATCAGCACCATTATAGAAAGCTTTATTAAAGACAAAATCAAGCTTTTGTTTGTTTAAATTTAAATCGAGTTTTGGAATTTCAATAGCATTCATTTTATCATCCAAACGAACTTTGACATTATTAACATAACCTGATGCGCTAATATTGTCTAAATAATAATTATTTTTAGTAAAATCTATAAAGCCCTGCAAATAATCTAAATGATAAAATTCTCCCTTAGCCCTATATGCCATCCAAAGATTTAAACTCTGTGGAAGTTCTATTCTTTTATTAACTCTTTTAAAAATTTCCGTAATATTTCTAATATTTAAATCTTCTATTTTATAAGCTAAATTTTTATCTTTGTAAGAGATACTTGCGTTAAAGTCAAGCAATTCTCCAGTTGCTCTACCTTGAAAATAATAAAACTCGCTCTTAGTATTGATACTTAAATTTCCATCAATATTTAAATCATAATCTTTTAATAAAAGTTTTTTAATACCAGCTATAAGTTCTTTATTTTGACGCTGTAATGTTAATTTTAAAAACAATAAATCATTATCTATAAAAAATTCATTATCTTTAAATAAAATACGCACATGATTATCTTTTATATTTAAATTTTGTATATCAATCTCTTCAACAAAAGTATATAGATATTTTAAATTTTTTGTTATTTTTAAAATCTCTGTTGAAGCATTATCAGAAGAGTGAGTTTGTGATGAAATTTCGGAATTTTGAGTCTCATTTATAGTGATATTTTTTGCTCGTACAATTAATTTTTTATCTAATTTAATATATAATTGTTCTAATTTTAAAAAATCAAATTGGATACTAGAGATGACAATCCCATTTTTAAGCACTATAAACAAAGCTAATATAAGCACAACAAAAAATACAACAATATATAAAATTTTCTTTTTCATACGCAACTTCTTTTTGATATTTATTTTGGGGATTTTTTATTATCTAACTCAGCCTTTAAAAAGCAATTCTGTGGTATTTATTCCCCAAGGTTCAATTTCTCAAATTATAACATATTTAAAGCAAAATAAATATCAGATGAGTAGTATTGATAAATATATTTTATTTTTTTTAGGACACCCTCAATCAGGCTGGATCAACATAGGTACAAAAGATTTAAATAGAGCTGAATTTCTACATAAACTCACTATTGCTAAAGCAGCACTTCAAACCATTACTCTTATCCCAGGGGAAACAAGTGTAATCTTTTTAGAACAAGCAGCCAAACAACTTGGACTTGATAAAGATATACTTTTAAAAGAATTTCAAGCTCAAGCTCCTTATGATGAAGGAGTTTTTTTACCAGAAACTTATAAAATCCCAAAAGGCATTACAGAAAATCTACTCATTCAAATGCTTTTAAATCATGCTGAAATTTCCAATAAAAAAACTTCTGAGAAAATTTTTGGGGATTATAATCCAAAAAAATGGCACCAATATATCATCATCGCTTCTGTAATACAAAAAGAAGCTGCCAATGAAAATGAAATGCCTATAGTTGCAAGCGTAATTTACAATCGACTTAAAAAAGGTATGAAGCTTCAAATGGATGGAACTTTAAATTATGGAATTTACTCCCATGTAAAAGTTACCCCACAAAGAATAAGACAAGATAATAGCTCTTATAATACCTATAAATTTACGGGATTGCCTAAAGAAGCGGTTTGTAATGTTTCTTTAGCTGCTATTCGTGCAGCTATTTTTCCTTTAAAAACAGATTATTTATATTTTGTGCGTGATAAAAATACTGGAGTTCATATTTTTAACACAAATATAGATGATCACAATAAAGCTATAAATTTACAAAAAGGAAAATAATTTTGATATTTTTATACAAAATAATTAAATTGGAACAGTATTTGCTTGCTAATATTAAAAATTATAAAAAGGATAAAAAATGATTAACCCATTTAAGTCAAAAGAACTAGTCACTGGTGCTTTAGCGGGTAGAAATCTAAGAAATCAACTCATCAATGCCAATCTTGCAAATGTTGATACTCCTTTTTATAAAGCAAGAGATA
Organism: Campylobacter sp. BCW_6889; assembly: GCF_001762535.1. Taxonomy (NCBI): domain Bacteria; kingdom Pseudomonadati; phylum Campylobacterota; class Epsilonproteobacteria; order Campylobacterales; family Campylobacteraceae; genus Campylobacter; species Campylobacter sp. BCW_6889. Next base: position 33,940 of record NZ_MJWZ01000072.1, read on the forward strand.
TTGAATTTGAAACAGCTTTGGTAAATCGTGCAAATGAAATTTTTAAAAAAAATGATAATAAAGAATTGCAATTAGCCGTAACTGAAGAAGGACATCAAAAACCTTGGAAATTTCCAGATCCTAGTAAATCTACTATTTACTTAAGAGACGGACATTTAGCAAGAAATGATGCAAATACTGTTGATCTAGATGTAGAAACCACAGAAATGAGCAAAAATACAGTTATGATAACAGCTCTTGATGGAGTTTTAAGAAGACAAAGCAATATCTTTAGTTCTATACTTGACGCAAGCTCTAAATTAAGTTAAAGGTAAATTATGGCATACTTAAGTGATTTTGATATTAGTGGTTATGGTTTAAGTGCTCAACGTTTTAGAATGAATGTTATTAGCTCTAATATAGCTAATGCAAACACTACAAGAACAGCTGAGGGTGGGCCTTATAGAAGACGCGAAGTGATCTTTAAAGCAACAGATTTTGATAAGCTTTTAAATGAGCAAATTAACAAAGATAATAATTTTTTAAAATATGAAAATCCTTTAAATGATCCAAGTTCGCCAGAAGAAGCTAAACCTGCTATTCAAAGTGTTGTAGTGGATAAAGTGGTCAGAGATGACAAAGATTTTCGCATGAAGTATGATCCGATCCATCCTGATGCAAATGCTGAAGGTTATGTAGCGTATCCAAATGTAAATCCTGTTATTGAAATGGCAGATTTGATTGAAGCTACAAGAGCTTATCAAGCCAATGTAAGTGCTTTTACAAGTGCAAAAACTATAGCTCAAAGTGCGATTGATTTATTAAGAGGATAATAAAAAATGAACAATATTAATGATTTAAGATTAAATAATAATATTTCAAATACCAACAAAAGTCAAAATTCCACAGGAATTGGTGATGAATTTGCCAAGATGCTTAAAAATGAAATCGATGATTTAAATAAAGCACAAGAAAGTGGAGAAGCTGCAATGACAGACATTGCCACAGGACAAGTAAAAGATTTACATCAAGCAGCTATAGCTATCACTAAAGCTGAAAGCAGTATGAAATTTATGCTAGAAGTAAGAAATAAAGCGATCAGTGCTTATAAAGAAATCACAAGAACTCAAATTTAAACCCTAATGCAAGAATATAAAAAAAATAGGGTTTCAAAAGTTGCCTTTGCCTACTGCATGGCACTTTTGTTTATGATTATTTTTATCAGCTCTACTTTTTTTCTTACATCAAAACGTCATATACCTAACACTGAAAAAGATCAATATGCTCTTGCTCTAAGAGGATCGATTATAACTAAAGATAATTTTACTATCACAAGTTCTAAACAAATTTATCGCGCTGAAATTGATCTTAGAAGTATCAACAAAGATAAATTTGATCTATTTTTAAAGCTTTTTCAAATTTATAGTGGGATAAGTAACGATCAAATAGCAGATATTAAAAAAAGAATGCAAAATCAAAAAAAACGCTCTTATAATTTTGTTCTTTTACAAAACTTAGATTCCAAGCAAGCAAGCTACCTTAAAGACCTTGCTAAAAAACTTTATATACAAGGCTTTTTCAAAGCTTTTACAAATAATTCTGGAAGAGTTGAAACAAGAGGATTAAATATCATCGAACATGAAGAAGATAGAATTTACATGTCAAAAGATTCTTTTACTCCTATTATCGGTTATACTAAAATGATATTAGATCCAGAAAGTGGAATTTTAAAAAATATAGGAGTTAAAGGTTTAGAAAAATACTACGATGAATGTCTAAGTCCTGTTCAAAATGAAAAAATTCAAGGACTTAAAGATATAGGTGGAAATATTATTTTAAATCTAAATTCACTACAACAAAAAAAGATCAATGGTTGTGATTTATATTTAAATCTTTCTTTAAAACTACAAAAAAGCATAGAAAAAGCCATAGATCAAAGAAATGAGGATTTAAAAGCCAATGAAATCATCGTTGGGGTAATGGAAAGCAAAACAGGAAGAATTTTAGCTTTAGCAAGCTCAAGGCGCTATGACCCGCAAAATCGTGGAAAAGATCTATCAGTTCTTAATGCAAGCGCTATAGAATACGGCTATGAAGCAGGTTCTGTTATCAAACCTTTTATCTTTACAACAGCCTTAAGACTTGGTAAAATAAAAATGGATGAAGTAATTAATACTTATGGCGGTTCTTATAAGCTAGGACGTTTCACCATCAAAGACGATCACAAAATGGACAAAATGACTATGGAGGAAGTTATAAGATATTCTTCAAATATAGGCATGATACAAATTGCTAAAAGACTTAACAATATAGAAATCGTATCAGGACTTAAAATATTTAAATTTGGCGAAAAAAGTGGTATTGACCTACCCTATGAACAAAAAGGAGAAATTCCAAATCCTAAGCGCTTAAGAGATATAGAAAAATCTGTTTTAAGTTATGGTTATGGACTTAAAACAACCTTTATACAACTCCTTGCGGCTTATAATGTTTTCAACAATGATGGGTTTTATATCACACCGCGTTTAGCTGAAAAATTCTATCAAAATGGACGCTTTACAAATCTTGATAATGATGTAAAAAAAGAAAAAATTCTTTCTAGCGAAGCTGCTAAAACGATGCAAAATGTTCTTATAAATGTTATAGAAAAAGGAACAGGAAAAAAAGCAATTACACAAGGTATTATTGCAGGAGGTAAAACAGGAACGGCAAGAATAGCCGAAAGACAAGGTTACACCTCAAATCGCTACAATGCATCCTTTTTTGGTTTTGCAAATGATTTAAATCACGCCTATACCATAGGAGTTCTCGTAAGACATCCTACTAAACCTTATAGTTATTATGCTGCACAAAGCGCTTTGCCTATGTTTAAAGATGTTGTTGATATTTTAATCAATGAAGAATTTCTAACGCCTATACAAGACAATAACCAAACTAGCACAAACAACTAGTTTGATATATCTTTAGAAAATATCACCTCAACAGCACCTATAAGTTCTTCAGCAATCTTAGCAGCAAAAGTTGTATCATTAAGTATTGAAATTCCTTCAGCTGTTGTGATTTTTCTTACCGAAATAAGATGTTCAACATTGCTCAAGGTTAAAGTATCGATTTCTTTTAAAATTTCTTTTCCTTTTTGAAGATTTTTAATAATCAAATAAAGCTTTTCACGATCTTCAACCACTCTAAGCTCTTCGATACTTCTTAAAAGCTCTCCTAAATTCGATCTAATTTTATTATACTCTAAAGCCAAAAATTCATTAGAAGAACTAGAATATTTCTTAATATTTGCTTGGATAATTTTTAAATTTTTAGTTGTTTCGGCTAAATTTTTAGCTGCCATCTTAAAGGTAAAAATTTTATGATTCTTTGCTTCATCGTTAATATAAACTTGTGCTTTAGTTGAAAAATCAATAATAGCTTCAAAAAGAACCTTTATCCTAGTTTGATACAAATAGTCCAAATCCACATTTTTACTAAACCACCTTTTATTTTCTAAAATTTCTTTAAAACTTTTATCACTTTGTATATCTTTACGACTAAAACCTATAGCATGAGCAACAATTGCATAGGTATTGTTATAAAGATGCTCGCTTTCTTTCCTTAAAGCTTCGATGGCTGTGTCGCTAAACTTAACCAAACTACTATCAAGATATAAAGGTTTGTCTTTATTCTTATCTTTAGGAGCTTTTACCAACTTATTTAAAAAAAGAACAATTTGAGGAGTAAAGAATGAAAAAAGCACAACACCAATTAAATTGAACAAAGTGTGAAATAATGCTACTTTCAAAGCTATATCTTCTATGTTTAATACAATGGATAAAAAATTAAGAAAATGTATAAAATAAGGAAAAATAAGCACTATTAAAAAAGCTATACCAAAATTAAAAATACAATTTGCAAACGCTAATTTCTTTCCTTCAATATTGGTACTTAAAGAAGCTAAAGCAGCCGTTACAACCCCTCCAACACTAGTACCTAAAGTTGCTGCTAAGGAATTTTCCAAACTGATTTGTCCAGCAAGTAAAGCAGCAACAATAATAGCCATTGTAGCTGTGCTTGATTGTATAACTCCTGTAAGCAAAGCACCCAATCCTAAAAAAACAAAAACTCCTTTAAAACCAGCAAAATCAAAGCGAGAAAGATCAATTATATGTTTAAAATTTTCAAAACCACTTTTAATATAATCCACACCCAAAAAGAAAAATCCTATACCAATAAAAATATTACCCAAACCCTTTAAAACACTATCTTTTTGAAAGAAAAATAATACTCCAATAATCAAAAGTGGGATAGCTAACATTGAAATTTTAATATTTGTCAAACCAACAATCAGCCAAGAACTTGCCGTATTTCCTAAATTTGCTCCAAAAATAATCCCTATGCCCGCACCTAAAGAAATAAGCCCTGCACTCAAAAAAGAAATCGTAATAATAGAAACTAAAGTTGAAGATTGCATAATTAAAGTACTTAAAGTACCAAAAAGTATACTTTTTATCTTTGTATCAGTTGACTTTGCTAAAATTTTTTCAAGCAAACCACCACTAAAAGCTTTAAAACCTATACCTAAATTAGTCATTCCAATAAGAAGTATTGCCACTCCTGCTAAAAGATTGGCAAGCCCATCATAACGAATTAAAATAAAAATCAGAACTAAAGTAAAAATGCTCCATGAAATAAATTTAAAATATTTTAAAGAATTTCTTTCCTCTTGCAATGCCTAACCTTTTAGTTTTTCAAATTCATTCATCAGAAATTCTCTTAAATTTTCAGCTTCTTCTTCCCCTTTTTCTAGATACTCAAGCAATAAATTTTCTAATTCTTTTAAAAAAGAAAAAAGTTCGTTTTGCCAAATACTATCGTTTTTATTACTCAAATTCATGGTTTGTATGAAAGTCAGCTCCCTGCTTAAATCCCCAAGTTTTTCTAAAAATTCATCTTTTTGATAAGAAATTTTTAATGCTAAATTAGTATTTTGGATATTTTCTTTAAATTCTCTGATTTTTTCATCGATTAAATCACAAAATTTCGGATAAATATCCATTTTAATAGGCTCTAAAAGAGTTCGCTCATCTATATTTAAAGTAAGCTTTTTAACAGCAAAATAAAGAGCTAAAAAAGACAAAGCTGCTATGAGTAAATAAATTCCTAGCATTAATAACCCTTAAGGGCTAGCATTCCGCCATCTAAATTGATGCTTTCAAGTCCCAATTTTTCAGCTATAAATTCAGCTGCAACCATGCTTCTATGACCACTACGACAAATAAAAGCAAGTTTTTTATTTTCATCTCTTTTGCTTTGAAATTCATCTAAAAATTTAGCATTTAAAAGCCCTTGATTATCATATAAAGCTACACATTGCGCATTAGGTAAAATGCCTTCTTCCCATTCTAAAGGAGTACGCACATCAAAAATTTGATATGCGTTTAAATCTTGCTTTGTCCAAAGACTCGCAGGGATATTTTCTATCATGAAAAAGCCTTGTTGATGATTTTTGTAAGGCTTGCATTAAATTCAGCAGGATTATCCACACCCATACCTTCGCTTAGTTTTGCCATATTTAAAACCAAAGTTGCTATATCTGCACTAAAGGTTTCGTTATTTTTAAGACCTGTAAAAATAGCGTGTTTTGGATTGATTTCTAAAATAGGTTTGAAATTTTGTTCTTGACCCATTTGTTTTAAGAGTTGTTGCATAGCAAAATCAGGTTTATTTTTATCATAAACTATACAACTTGGGCTATCTTTTAAACGACTGGTTAGTCTTACATCTTCAACTTGATCTTTTAGAAGTTCTTTAAATTTAGCTACAAGTGGAGCAAAAGTATTTTTTTCTTCATCGCTTAGTTCATTTTTATCTTCTACTTGATTGATGGCTACAAATTTCAAACCTTCAAATTCTAGCATAGGAGTTACTAAAGAATCAATCTCATCGTCCATGAGTAAAACTTCTATATTTTTTTGTTTATACTCTTCAAGTAAAGGAGAGGTTCTTAATAAACTTTCATTATTTCCTGCTATATAAAAAATTTCCTTTTGTTCGCCTTGAAGGTCATTTTTATACTCCTCTAAAGAGCGTAAATTTTCACCTTTAGTGCTTTTATAAAGCATGAGTTTTAAAAGACCGTCTTTTTCTCCACCAAAACCATAAAGTCCTTCTTTTAATACCTTGCCAAAGGTTTTAAAGAAAGATAAGTATTTTTCTTTATCATTGTTTTTTAGTTTTTCAAGTTCACCTAAAATCTTTTTAACGCTAGCTTCTTTAACACCTTTTAAAATTTGATTTTCTTGTAAAATTTCACGGCTTACATTAAGCGGCAAATCTTCTACATCGATAATCCCACGCACAAAACGCAAATAAGTTGGTAAAAGTTCTTTATCGTCATCACTGATAAATACGCGTTTTACATAAAGTTTTAAGCCACTTTGATAATCCACACGGAATAAATCAAAAGGTGCATTTTGTGGTATGAAAAATAAAGAATTGTATTCTAATTTTCCTTCGCTTTTAGTGTGAAGATAAAGTAAAGGTTTGTTTGAATCATGAAAATTTTGCTCATAAAATCTTTCATAATCTTCTGCTTTAAGGCTTGATTTTTGCATTCTCCATAAAGCATTGGCTTTATTGATTTGAGAAATTTTAAGTTCAGTTTTCCCTTCTTCTTCGCCTTCTTTAGCAGGAGTAAATTCTTCTTTTTCCATGAAAATTGGAAATTGAATATGATTAGAATATTTTTCAATAATGCTTTCGATTTTATAAGTATTAGCAAACTCATCATCTTTTAAATATAAAGTAATGCTTGTTCCTTGTTCTTCTTTGTTTGCGTCATCAATCTCATAACCATTTGCATCAGAACTCCAAAGATAAGCTTTATCATCTAAAGCTTTTTTACTTAAAACTTCGATTTTACTAGCCACCATAAAAGCAGAATAAAAACCTACTCCGAATTGTCCTATGAGTTGAGAATCTTTTTTAGCATCACCGCTCAAATTTTCTAAAAAGCTTTTAGTACCGCTTTTTGCTATGGTTCCAAGGTTGTTGATAAGATCATCTTTATCCATACCTATACCATTATCACTAATGCTTAAAGTTTTTTTATCTTTGTCAATTTTGATTTCAATTTTAGGTTCGAATTTTAAGCTTTTATATTTATCATCACTTACACTCAAAAAATTAAGCTTATCTAAAGCGTCGCTTGCGTTTGAAATAAGTTCTCTTAAAAAAATTTCTTTATTAGAATATAAAGAGTGTATCATAAGCTGTAAAAGCTGATTTACTTCGGTTTGAAATTGCATTTTAATCTCCTTTGTAATTTTTTAAAGTGGTATTTTAGCAAAAAATACAAATTCTAAAGTAAATTTAAAGATTTATTTGAAAATTATAAAACCAAGCCATGCGGCAAATAAACAAAGAAAGACATTTAAGAGAATATTTAACGCAAAATAAAGATAATTTCCACTTTGCAAAAGAAGTAAATTTTGATAAGAAAAAGTAGAAAAAGTTGTAAAAGCTCCTAAAAAACCTGTACTTATAAAGCTTTTAAGTAAAGGAGATAAACCTTTATTTTGCACATAAGAAAACAAAAGTCCTATGATAAAAGAACCCAAAACATTAACAAAAAGAGTTCCAAGGTTGATAGAATAAGGAAAAAATTTATTCACTAAATTAATAGAAAGCATTCTTAATATTGCTCCTATAAATCCCCCAAAACCAACAACTAAAAGGGTATTTAGCAAAGCTTAGCTCTTTCTTGCTCGAGCAATTCTTGCATTTTTTTTCTGGTGTTTTCAAGCCATTTTTCATCATTTGTATCGACTAAATCCATACAAATGATTTTAAGCACTCCACTGCTTGCACTAAAACTTTTTGTGTCTAAAATTTTTGCAGAATCCACAATTAAAATAGGCTGAACTTTAAGATTTAATTTTTCACTTAAAATTTTTGCTCCACTTTGAAATTTAAGCATTTTTTCATTTTTAGATCTAGTTCCTTCTGGAAAAATAGCCAAAACCCTATCTTCACTAATTCTTTCTTTTGCTTCTTTTAAAACTCGCACTAAATCACGCGGATTTTTTCTATCTATACAAAGAAGTTTTGGTTTTTTCATAGCAACTTTGAAAATAGGAATTTCTCCTAATTCTTTTTTGGCAATCCAGCATAAATTTTTAGGATATAATTCTTCTAAAGCGATAATATCTAAAGCACTTTGATGATTCATTAAAATCATCTGAGCTTGCGGATTAAAAGTGCCAATGATTTCTTGTTTATAAGAGATGGTGTATCTTTGAAATTTAGCCCAAATTTTGCGGATTTTCCAAAGTGTGTTTTGAGATTTTGTAAAGCAAAAACAAAAAACCACTAAAGCAACGCTTAAAACAAAAAAAATCCAAAAATAAAGAGCTTTAATTTTTTTGTAAATCATCTTTATTAATCCAACCTATTTTTCCATCAGAAAACAGTACTTTAATATAATTTTGTCTTTTGCCTAAAACTTCTACTTTTTCATCTGCATTTGCCGTATAAAAATAAGTTGAAGGCTCTGTAGGTAAAATTTTAGCCCTAGAACCAGCCTTGATAATCGCATTTTGAGTATTGGTATCTACAAGAAAACTAAGCGCAAAACAAACAACTGCCAAAGCCAGAATAATGTAATTTTTTCTCCATACAAATAAAGCTCCAAATAAAACCGCTAAAAACCATAAGGTATATTGTTTATAAATATTTAAGTCTTTATTTACAGGATTTAAATCACTCTGAGTGCTGATCTCATCGTCACTAATTTTTAGTTTTAAATTTATATTTTCAAGCTTTTTACTGTCCTTATTGAAATACGAAAATTCAAAATTTGTTTTACTTAATGGCAAAATAGCATAATAAAAAGCACTAGAAGCATTAAAATCCCCTTTTAAATTTTCAATGCCTTGCTTTTGAATTCCTTCTATAAAAAAGCTTTTAAGATTTGTATTGGTTGCGTTTAGTTCTACCATCATAATGATATTAGCATCATCAAAATAACTCGCTTTAACTTTTTTAATTTCCAAAGAACTTGCCACAAGGTGTGAAAAATCTTTATTGGATAAAGTATTTTCAAATTTGATAGGATTAAGATTGATATCAGCCTCTTGAAAAGCTTCATTATTTCTAAGAAGTTTGATAGAAATTTTACTCAAACTAGCATTTGAATTTTTAGCTTCAAACCATAAAGTTGTTTTATATTCGTTATTGATAAATTCCCATTTTGCATCTGGATTTAAAAAAGATAAATTAGTTTTTTCTACGCTTATGTTAAAATCAAATTTTGTATTTTCCGTAGTGCGAGCATAGATCGTAATAGGAAAAACTTCTCCAACATATACCCTACTTGGATATTCATCATTTGTAAGAACCAAACTCCCTTTAGCTATAAAAGGATCATCTACATTGCTTTCAAAGTCATTATTTTCATCGCTTGGCGGAATATTTTGATAAATTTTTTGTTCTTCTTGGGGTAATTTTTGTAATTCTTTTTGCATATTTTCATCTTGGCCGCTAAATACAGAAATTTCACCTCTGCCAAACAATACAACAACACTAAAAATTAAAGTTAATAAAATTTTCAAAATAAAAAGCCTTTAAGCATTTTCAAACCTAGATCATTACCTAGAACTTTTTCACAAGCACGCTCAGGATGTGGCATGAGCCCAAAGATTTTTTTGTTTTCATCACAAATTCCTGCGATATCAAATACAGAGCCATTTGGATTTGGCTCGTATTTTAGAGTAATAAGATCTTTATCTTGTAATTCTTTTAAAGTAGCCTCATCAGCGTAATAATTTCCCTCTCCATGAGCAATTGGTAAATTAATAATTTCATCTTTTTTGAAATTTTTCAAAAAGGCATTATCATTAGAAACTACTCTTAAATTTTGGTTTTTTGAGATAAAGCTAAGATTATTGTTATGCTTCATTGCACCTTTTAAAAGACCGCTTTCAAGTAAAATTTGAAAACCATTACAAATACCTAAGATATATCCTCCCTTTTTTGCATGATTAAAAACACCTTGCATAACAGGAGCAAGTTTTGCAATAGCTGCACATCTTAGATAATCTCCATAAGAAAATCCGCCTGGCAAAACAACTAAATCTGTATCAAATTCTTTTTCTTCATGCCAAACAATCTGCGTTTTTACTCCAAGTTTTTCAAAGGCATAAGCTGTATCAAATTCACAATTTGTCCCTGGAAATCTAATAATAGCAACTTTCATTTTACTCTTTCTCAATTATAAGCTCATAATCTTCAATGACGCTATTTACCAACAACTCTTCACACATTTTTTTTACTTGTTCTTTGGCTAATTTTTCATCTTTCTCATCAAGAGAAATTTTGATTTGTTTTGCTATTTTTACTTCTTTAACACTATTAAAATTTAAAGAATGCAAAGCTTTTTCCACCGCTTTGCCCTGTGGATCTAAAACCCCATTTTTTAAAGAAATATTTACAATAACTTCCATATTTTTCCTTAATTTAATATTCTTTTTAAAACTTCTTCATAAGCCATTTTTACATTACCTAGATCTTGACGAAATCTATCTTTATCTAATTTTTCATTACTAAATTTATCCCAAAATCTACAACTATCAGGGCTTATTTCATCAGCTAAAACAAGCTCATTATCTTTAGTTAAACCCAGTTCGATTTTAAAGTCAATCAACCTTAAATTCTTATTGTCAAAAAATGGAGTTAAAATAGAGTTAATCTTTCTAGCTATATTTTTAATTTCACTAATTTGAGCTTCATTTTGCACTAAATTTAAAATCAAACAATGCTCATCATTGATAAAAGGATCGCCTAAGGCATCATCTTTAAGACAAAATTCCACCAAAGCAAAAGGTAGCACAGTGCCATCTTTAATGCCTAGTCTTTTTGTAAGAGAACCTGTTGCAACATTGCGTACTATAACTTCAATAGGAACAATTTTACATTTTTTAACCACTTGTTCTGTATCGCTTATAGTTTCTACCAAATGGGTTTTAATCCCATTTTCTTCGAGCAAATGAAAAATTTCAGTACTGATTTTACAGTTTAATGCGCCTTTTCCACTTTCATTGCCTCTTTTTTCTGCATTAAAAGCAGTTAAATCATCTTTAAACTCACTAATTAGTAAATTTTCATCATCGGTTTTGAAAAGTTTTTTACCTTTTCCTTCGTAGAGCATTTCTTTTTTTGTCATTTTATTGTCCTTGTTTAATATTTAAAATTTTAATAGTATCAATAGCTGATTTTAACTGTGCGTCATCATTGATTTGTTTTTGACTGATTAGATTTTTATTGTCTTTATTTTCTTGTTTATCTTCTTTTTTATTTTTATCTATTTTTTCAAGCTCACTTTCTAAATGTTGTTTTAAGTCGCTTTCTTTTATAGAAAAACCATCTTCTTGAGTATTTACTTTACCTGGAAAAACTTCAATATCAGGTTTTACACCCACTGCTTGAATAGTGCGCCCGCTTGGAAGATAATATCTTGCAATAGTAAGCCTTAAAGCTTCAGTTTTATTAATAGGTATGATTTGTTGAACACTACCTTTTCCAAAAGTATTTTCACCCACAATAACACCGCGTTTAAGATCTTGTAAAGCTCCACTTACGATTTCACTTGCACTAGCACTTCCACCATTTACAAGCACAACCAAAGAAGCATTAGAAATTTTGTTTTTAGGATCGGCTTTATATTCTTGATTTTCACTTGCGATGCGTCCTTTTTGAGAAACAATAACACCTTTATCTACAAATAAATTTACAAGTCCTATGGCTTGATTTAAAAGTCCACCAGGATTATTTCTAAGATCTAAAATAACCCCTTTAACATTAGGATATTTTTTAAGTTCTTTACTTGCCACATCTACAACATTTTTATCAAAATTTGTAACTCTAAGATAAAGAATGTTTTCATTTTCTATCATTTTTGCATAAACACTTTCTATCTTAATAATTTCTCTTGTAAGTGTAACATCAAAAGGTTTTGTTGCACCTTTTCTAAAGATGGTTAAAGTGATTTGAGTTTTTGGCTTACCACGCATTTTATCCACAGCATCATTGAGATTAATTCCCAAAGTGGCCTCATCATTAATTTTTAAAATAATATCTCCTGATTTTATCCCTGCTTTATCTGCTGGTGTTCCTTCTATAGGAGAAACAACTGTTAAAGCACCATCTTTCATACCTACGGTTATACCAAGGCCACCAAATTCACCATTGGTTTGAATTTTCATATCATTAAAATCTTTTTCATTTAAAAAAGAAGAATGCGCATCAAGATTGCTTAAAAGCCCTGATAAAGATTTATCCACCAAATCGCTGATATTTTGATCATCCACATAATATTGCTCTACTATGGCAAGAGTTTTTGTAAGCTTATCTAAAGCTTCTAGGCGTTTTTGAACCTGCTCTTCTTTTTGATCAACTTTAGCTTGTAAATGACTCGTTAAAAATAGACATAAAATAAAAGTAGTGGCAAAGCCTGCAAGACCTGCAAAAAATCGTTTTGTTTTCAAAATAAGCTCCATTATTGAGTTTTAGTTTAAAGAGTAAATTTTAATAAAAATTACTTAAAACTTCGTAAATAAATTTAAATTCTTAAAAATATGTTAAAATAGACTAAAAATTCCAAAAAGAAAGTTAATACAATGTGCCAAGAAAAACATACTCATACACATTCTCAAAAACATCTTAAAGCAGTTTGCAATCGTCTAAGTAGAACCATAGGGCATTTAAGTGCTATTAAAAGAATGGTTGAAAATGACAAAGACTGTAGTGAAATTTTAATCCAGCTTGCTGCCGTAAAAGCCGAAGTTAACAATACCGCAAAAGTAGTTTTAAAAGAACATTTAGCTCATTGTATGGTACATGCTATAGAAGAAAATGATATTCAAAGCATAGAAGAATTAAACAAGGCTATAGATATGTTTATGAAATAATCTAAAATTAGTTATTTGTCCTATTATTTAAAAAATTTTACTCAATTAACTTGACATTATATGACTAAAGTTATATAATGTCAAGTATATAAACTAAATAAAGGATAAAACATGGCAAATATACAAGATTTTTTAACTGATAATATGCTTTCAAACCTTGAAAGTGCAGCATCTTTAGCTATACATTCTAAAAATACCGAAGTCGTATCTTTGCACCTTTTATGGGCTTTAAGCGTAGATAGTACAAGTATTTTAAATCAAATTTTAAATAAATTAAATATTTCTAAAGAAGCCTTAGAGCTTGAAATTAAAAGCAGAATTTCAAAACTTGCAACGAGTTCAAATGTAAGCCGTGAAAATATACGCTTTTCCAATGAACTTATAAATTCATTAGAAAATGCTAAAGGATTGATGAGTGCTAATGGAGATAGTTATTTAAGTGTGGATACTTGGCTTATAAGTGAAAGTCAAAAAAGTCCTATTAAAGAAATTTTGGCGCAATTTTTAGATTTAAGAGAATTTCAAAAAGAGCTTGAAAGTCTAAGAGCGGGACGCAAAATCGATAGCAAAACAAGCGATGAAACCTTAGATAGTTTAAATAAATTTGGTATAGATTTAACCTTAAAAGCAAGCGAGGGTAAACTTGATCCTGTTATAGGCAGAGAAGAAGAAATCGAACGTTTGATGCAAATTTTAATACGCAAAACCAAAAACAACCCTATACTTTTAGGTGAACCAGGCGTAGGAAAAACAGCTATAGTAGAAGCTTTAGCACAAAGAATTATCAAAAAAGATGTTCCAAAATCTTTACAAAATAAAAAAGTCATCGCTCTTGATATGAGTGCTTTAATTGCAGGTGCAAAATACAGAGGAGAATTTGAAGACAGATTAAAAGCTGTGGTTAATGAAGTGATAAAAAGTGAAAATATCATTCTTTTTATCGATGAAATTCACACTATAGTAGGGGCTGGAGCGAGTGAAGGTAGCATGGATGCGGCAAATATTTTAAAACCCGCTCTTGCAAGAGGTGAACTCCATACCATAGGCGCAACCACTTTAAAAGAATATCGTAAATATTTTGAAAAAGATGCGGCCTTGCAGCGCCGTTTTCAACCTGTAAATGTGGGCGAACCAAGTGTTAATGAGGCTTTGGCCATGTTAAGGGGTATAAAAGAAAAGCTTGAAATTCATCATAATGTAACCATAAATGATAGTGCTTTAGTAGCCGCGGCTAAACTTTCAAAGCGTTATATAGCAGATCGTTTTTTACCTGATAAGGCTATTGATTTAATCGATGAAGCTGCAGCTGAACTGAAAATGCAAATTGAAAGTGAACCAAGTTCTTTAAGAAAAGTACGCAAAGATATAGAAACTTTAGAAGTTGAAAATGAAGCTTTAAAAATGGAAAATGATGAGAAAAATCAAAAAAGACTCGATGAAATCGCAAAAGAACTAGCTAATTTAAAAGAAAAACAAAATGCCCTAAATTCACAGTTTGAAAATGAAAAAAGTGTTTTTGATGATATAAGCACTAAGAAAAAAGAAATTGATCTACTTAAAAATGAAGCTTCTTTAGCTAAAGCTAGAGGTGAATTTCAAAAAGCAGCTGAGTTAGAGTATGGAAAAATTCCAAGTCTTGAAAAAGAAGTAGAAATTTTAGAAGATAAATGGAAAAAAATGAGCGAAAATGGAGTTTTACTTAAAAATCAAGTAGATGAGGATTTGGTTGCTGGAATTTTAAGCAAATGGACAGGTATTAGCGTGCAAAAAATGCTAACCTCTGAAAAACAAAAATTCTTAGAAGTGGAAAAACATTTAAAAGAAAGTGTCATAGGACAAGATAAGGCCTTAAGTGCTTTAGCTAGAGCCATTAAACGCAACAAAGCAGGACTTAATGCGGACAATAAACCTATAGGAAGCTTTTTGTTTTTAGGGCCAACAGGGGTAGGAAAAACACAATCAGCTAAAGCTTTGGCGAAATTTTTATTTGATGATGAAAAAGCAATGATTCGCTTTGATATGAGTGAATTTATGGAAAAACATAGTGTTTCAAGACTCTTAGGTGCGCCTCCAGGATACATAGGACATGAAGAAGGTGGAGAGCTTACTGAAGCTGTACGAAGAAAACCTTATAGCGTGCTTTTGTTTGATGAAGTTGAAAAAGCACATAAAGATGTATTTAATGTGCTTTTAGGGATTTTAGATGATGGTAGAGCAACCGATAGCAAAGGTGTAACAGTGGATTTTAAAAATACCATTATCATTTTAACTTCTAATATCGCCTCAAGTGCTATTATGAATTTAAGTGGAAAAGAACAAGAAGATGCGGTAAAAAATGAGTTAAAAATTTTCTTTAAACCTGAGTTTTTAAACCGCTTAGATGATATTATCACCTTTAATCCACTTGGAAAAGATGAAGCTTATGAAATAGTTAAGCTTTTATTTAAAGATTTACAAATGAGCTTAGAAAACAAGGGGATAAAAGCGAGTTTAAGCGAAAATGCAGCTCTTTTAATCGCTAAAGATGGTTTTGACCCTGATTTTGGTGCTAGACCTTTAAGAAGAGCTATTTATGATCTTATAGAGGATAAATTAAGCGATATGATACTTGCTGATAAACTTCATGAAAATGATAGCATTATCATTGATGCAAAAGATGATGAAATAATCATCAAAAAAGCTTAATCATTTTGAAAGTAGATCTTTCTACTTTCAAAATATAATCTCGCTTTCATTAAATTTCATATTTGCTTTTGGTAATGGTGATTTGGTGGTATAATAAGCACTTTCTCCTTTATAATTTCCACGATAAACCCCATTAGGAATGCTAAATTTTCTAGTTGTATCAGGGAATTTTTCTATATATTGAGTTAAAAATTCTCTAAACACAGGAGCAGCTGTTCTAGCCCCACCTTCTGTATAACGCATAGGCTTGTTATTATCATTTCCATACCAAATGATTGCTTCTATTTCAGGCGTAAGTCCACAAAACCAAGCATCAACACTTTTATTCGTTGTTCCTGTTTTTCCTGCTATTTCTATATCTTTTACTCTTGCATTACGTCCTGTGCCTTTTTCAACAACATTTCTCATCATATCTAAAACCAGAAAACTTTGCGCTTCATTGCTGACTTTACGCTCATTTGAGTTAAATTCCATGATGGTTTTACCGGTTTTATCCTGAACTTGTCTGATAATTTGAGGATCTTTAATTATACCATAGTTCCCAAACATGGTATAAAATTTCGAATACTCCAAAGGAGAAATACCAAAACTTCCCAATACGATTGATAAATTAGGCGGTATATCTTTAAATCCAAATTCCATTAGTTTAGAGTAAAGAACATCAAGCCCCATATCAAGTGCGAGATTAATGGTAGCTAAATTTCTTGATCTTGTTAAAGCTTCTTTTAAGGTAATTAAACCTAAAAATTTACCCCCTTCATTTTTAGGTTTCCAATCCTCATTATTACCCGCTCCACCTTCAAAAATTCTAGAAATATCAGCAATTTCACTCATAGGCGAATATCCTAAATTAATCGCCACTTGATACACAAAAGGTTTAAAAGAGCTTCCAGGTTGACGCATACTTTGAGTAGCACGGTTATAATTACTTTTTTCATAATCAACCCCACCTACCAAAGCTAAAACATCGCCACTTTGATGATTTACCACAACCATAGCTCCGTTTAAAGTGCTTAAATTTGCATCTTTATCGCGTTTTACTATCTCATCATAACCAAATTTCAAAGCATTTTGCGCCATATTTTGAACATCTAGGTCTATATTTAAAATGATTTTATATCCACCTGTTTTTAAGTCTTTAATGCTAGGACTTAATTGTTTAATCACTTCATCTACGACATAAGGAGCAGCATTTTGAGTAAGCGTATCATCATAAACTTGCGGAATTTCTTTGATGGCTGTATCATAATCTGTTTTTGAAATCCAGCCTAGATTATACATTCTTGAAATAACATTATTAGCTCTTGAGATGGAAAGATCTAAATGCTTTGTAGGATCATAACTGCTAGGTGCTTTTGGCATACCCACTAGCATAGCAATCTCTTTAAGGCTTAATTCATTTAAATTTTTATGAAAATACCCCAAAGCTGCGGTTTTTACTCCATAATACCCATGTCCAAAAAAGATAAAATTTAAATACCTTTCTAAAATTTGCTCTTTAGTTAAAATGGTTTCCATTTTATAAGCAAGCAAAGCTTCGCGAATTTTACGCGTAATAGTTCTTTCTGGGGTTAATTCCGTGTTTTTAATAAATTGCTGGGTAAGAGTGGAAGCTCCTTCCATGGTTTTTCCACCGCTTTTTATGATTTTTACAGCAGCTCTAAAAATGGCATCGATATTAACTCCATTATGTTCAAAAAAGCTTGTATCTTCTATAGCAACCAAAGCTTCTATAAGGCGTGAAGGAAGCTCTTCATAAGGAGCGTAAAAACGATGCTGTTCAAAAATATTAGCCACAAGCTTGCCATTTCTATCGTAAATTTGTGTTGTAAGAGGGGGTTTGTATTCTTTAAAAGTATAACCCTCAGTATCAGCACTTGTGAAAAGATAAGCCACATAAATAAATCCAGCTATAAACAAAAGAGTAAAAAATGAAAAAATATATTTTAATATTTTCATAAATAAGCCTTTAAAGTTTGGATATCAAGCCCTAAAGCAGTGCTTAGATTTCCTACTTGTTGGGTGATGAAATTTTGATGAAAACCCTCACACATAATGCAACCCGCCTTGCCTTTATAAAGATCATTTTCTACATAATCTCTTAAAGCATTTTCATCAAAATTTTTAAAATAAAGCGTAGTTTTTGAAAGAGAAAAAACTCTTTTTTCAGGTTTTACAAGCAAAAAAGCCGATAAAATACTTGCATACTTGCCATTTTGCAAGGCAAGCATTTCATAGGCTTCTTTTTTATCCTTTGCTTTGGTAAGAATTTTTTCATCTATACAAACTATACTATCTGCAAAAAGCAAATTTTGGTTTTGAAAATCTTTGCCTAAAGCACTTAAAAATTGTTTTTCTTTTTCAAGAACTATTTTTTGAACATATAAAAAAGGTGAAATATTTTTATTTAAATTTTCATCATAATCAAAACTAACTTGCCTAAAATCAATCTTTGCGGTTTTAAGCAAGTTAGCCCTTGAAATGGAACTTGAAGCAAGAATTAACATTAAAGTGCTTTTTCTATCGTTTCTAAGCTTTGTTTTAAAGCTTCATCAATTTTGTTTAAATCTTTTCCACCTGCAGTAGCAAAATCATCTCTTCCGCCACCATTTCCACCTAAAATTTGCGCCGCTTCTTTAACTAAAGCTCCTGCTTTTAAAGGCGCATCTTTAACACCAGCTGCTAAAGTGATTTTTTCATCTTTTACTTGGATAAGTAAAATCACCACTTTAGCAAATTTGTTTTTAAAATCATCAATCATAGCTTTAATATCGCCATTATCTATACGCTTTACGCAAATTTCAACACCTTGGATATTTTTAGAATCAAGCTCGGTTTTACTTGAGTTTTTAAGCTCATTTTTTAAACTTAAAATTTCATTTTTAAGTTTCTTAATCCCGCTTAAAATATCATTATTTTTAAGCTCATTTTTTGCTTTAGAAAGTTCTTCAAGTTGATTTTTTACAAATTCTAAAGCCGCTTTAGAAACCACAGCTTCAATGCGTCTAACTCCAGCACTCACACCACTTTCTTTAACTATGTAAAAACTTCCTATTTGAGCAGTATTTTTAACATGAGTTCCTCCGCAAAGTTCCTTGCTTTCACCTAGAGTTAAAACACGCACATTGCCTTGATATTTTTCATTAAACAATGCTATGGCACCGCTTTTTTTAGCTTCTTCTAAAGGCATATTTTCTAAGATAGCTTCACTTGAGTTTATAATCATTTCATTCACTCTTTTTTCAATGCTTTCTAGCTCTTCTTTGCTTAAAGCTTTATGATGAGTAAAATCAAATCTTAGTTTATTGCTTTCAACCAAAGATCCTGCTTGGCTTACATGAGAACCTAAAATTTCTCTTAAAGCATGGTGCAAAAGATGAGTAGCTGAGTGGTGGCGTGCGATTTGCTCTCTTTTTTCTGTATCGATTTTTGCATGAACCGTATCGCCAACTTTTAGTTCTTCACCTGCTTTTACAAAGCTAAGATTGAGATTAAAAAACTTTTGCGTATCTAAAACTTCACACTTAGCTATAAACCCACTATCAGCACTTTGCCCCCCACTTGTCGCATAAAAAGGTGTGTTTTCAAGCATCACCCAACCCGTATCTTTAAGGGTAGAAACTTCTTTAAAATCTTCATCTAAAAGGGCTAAAATTTTACTTTCGCATTCTGCTTTTTCATAACCTATGAAATGATTTTCTCCAAATTTTTCAAGCAAGTTTTTAAAATCTCCGCTTGCAGTTTTATCTCCACTTCCTTTCCAAGAAGCCTTAGCGCGTGCTTTTTGCTCATTCATTAAAAGTTCAAATTTTTCTTCATCAACTTTGAGGTTTTTTTCCCTTAGCATATCAGCCGTTAAATCAAGCGGAAAACCATAAGTATCATAAAGCTTAAAGGCTACTTCTCCGCTAAAAATTTCTTTGGTGTTTTTAAGCTCTTCATTAAAAATTTCAATCCCATTGTCTATAGTGCTTAAAAATCTTTCTTCTTCAAGGCGAATTTGTTCTTTTATAAAGTCTTTTTTCTCATTAAGATAGGTATAATGTCCACCCATTAAATCGCATACAACATCAACTAGTTTATACATAAAAGCTTGTTTAAAACCTAGCAAATATCCATGCCTTAAAGCACGACGCAAAATACGACGCAAAACATAGCCTCTGCCTTCTTTGTCAAAACTTACCCCTTGCGCAAGTAAAAATACACTTGATCTTATATGATCGGCTATTACTCTAAAACTTGCTCCACTTTCATAAACATAAGTTTTATTACAAAGTTTTGAAATTTCATTGATGATTGGCATAAAAAGCGAGCTATCAAAATTACTAAATTTACCTTCTTTAATCGCTGTTACCCTTTCAAGCCCCATTCCTGTATCAATACTTGGCTTTGGCAGTGAGCTAAGCACTCCATCAGCGCTTCTTTCGTATTGCATAAAAACAAGATTCCAGATTTCTAAAAATCTATCTCCATCTCCACCCATATAATCTTCGCTTGAGTTAAAATGCTCTTGTCCTTGGTCATAAAAAATCTCACTACAAGGACCACAAGGACCAGTATCGCCCATTTGCCAGAAATTATCTTTATCACCAAATTTGTAAATTCTTTCTTTTTGAATGTGTTTTTGCCATAGATTAAAAGCTTCATCATCGTTTTCATGCACGGTTACATAAAGTCTATCTTTAGGTAGTTTTAAAACTTCAGTTACAAATTCCCAAGCATAAGCTATGGCTTGTTCTTTAAAATAATCTCCAAAGCTAAAATTTCCAAGCATTTCAAAAAAAGTATGATGGCGTGCGGTATATCCTACATTATCTAAGTCATTGTGTTTTCCACCCGCTCTTATACAAGTTTGACAGCTTGTTTTGCGTGGAGGGTTTGGGCGTGGAAATTCTCCTGTAAATATACTTTTAAAAGGCACCATACCCGCATTAGTAAAAAGTAAAGTTGCATCATCAGGAACTAAAGGACTTGACGGGGTTATCTCATGTCCTTTTGATGCAAAAAAATCCAAATAAGCTTTTCTAATATCCATGAATTTTCCTAAAGAAATTTTTATAAAAACATATCATACCAAAATTACTTTAAATTAAGTAAAACTAAAATACAATAAACATTTTTATTTAATTTTATTTCTCTAAGGTTTTTTATGAATTTTATCAATCTTCAAGCCCAATATCTCGCATACAAAGATGAAATCAATACTGAAATTGAAAGCGTTTTATCAAGCTCTTCTTTCATAGGCGGTGTAAAGCTTAACGAATTTGAGCAAAATTTATCTCATTTTTTAGGTGTTAAACACGCTATAGGTTGCTCAAGTGGAACCAGTGCTTTATATCTTGCCTTAAGAGCTTTAGATATTGGCAAAGATGATGAAGTTATAGTGCCTAGTTTTACTTTCATAGCAACAGCTGAAGTTGTGGCCTTAACAGGTGCAAAACCTGTTTTTGTAGATATAAATCTATCAAATTACAATCTTGATTTTGAAGCAGTGCAAAAAGCAATAACCCCAAAAACTAAAGCTGTTATAGCAGTGAGTATGTTTGGACAAATGAGTGATTTAAGGGCTTTAGAAGAAATTTTAAAAGATAAAAATATCACTTTGATCGAAGATGGTGCACAAAGTTTTGGCGCAAGTTTCAAAGGAGAAAAATCCTGCTCTATAGCTAAAATTTCATGCACAAGCTTTTTTCCCTCAAAACCTTTGGGAGCTTATGGCGATGGTGGGGCTATTTTTTGCCATGATGATGAAGTTGCTAAAAAAATAAGAATTTTACTCAATCACGGACAAACTCAGCGTTATAAACATGAATTTATAGGTATAAATGGACGCCTTGATACTTTACAAGCGGCGATTTTAAATGTTAAGTTAAAATACCTAGAAAAAGAATTAGACAAAAGACAAAAATTAGCACAAACTTATAATGCAAATTTAAAAAACTGCCAAATTCCGCAAATTGATCCAAATGCTTTTAGCGCTTATGCACAATACAGCGTTTTAGTTGAAGATAGAGCTAGCGTATTGCAAAAATTTGAAAAAGCTAATATACCTTATGCTATACACTATCCAACCCCTTTGCATAAACAACCTTGCTTTAGTAAGTTTTCAAATTTAGAACTTAAAAATTCAGAATATGCAAGCAAACACATCTTATCTTTGCCTTTTTCACCTTTTTTAAGCGAAGAAGAACAAGAACAAGTTATTTATATTTTTAAAGATTAACTCCATGAAAATAGGTATCATAGGCCTTGGAAAAATGGGGCAAAACCACTTAAATGAACTTAGCAAAAATTCTCATTTTAAGCTTAATGCACTTTTTGATCTTTGCAAAAATCCAAATCTAAATATTTTTGATGATATTTTTTATGATGATTTGAATAAATTTTTAAATCAAAATAATGATATTATCATCATAGCAACACCTACAAATTCACATTTAGCAATAGCAAAAAAAGTTTTTAAACAATGCAAATGCGTTTTAATCGAAAAGCCTTTAGCTCTAAATTTAAAAGAAATAGACGAAATTTCAAATTTAGCTAAAGAATACAGCATAAAAGTAGGCGTAGGTTTTTGCGAAAGATTTAATCCTGCAGTTTTAGCCCTAAAAAAAGAGCTTGAAAATGAAGAAATTATCAGCATTAACATACAAAGATTTTCACCCTACCCGCAAAGAATCAGCGATGTAGGGATTTTGCAAGATTTGGCTGTACATGATCTTGATTTGCTTTGTTTTTTAAGCAAGCAAGAAATAACAAAAACCAATTTGCTTAAAAAATACACTCAAGATCAAACAAGAGAAAGTGAAAGCATTATTCTATGTGGGCTTGAAAAATGTATTGCTAGCATACATCAAAGTTGGAATAGCACACAAAAACTAAGAAAAATTCATCTTATTACTAAAAATCATTTTTATGAAGCCAATTTAAATGATTTTTCTTTATTAAAAGATGGAAATTTTATAGAACTTACTCAACAAAGTCCACTTTTTTCAGAACACGAAGCTTTGTTAAAACTTATCGATAATCAACCCAATCATCTAGCCAGAACGAGCGATGCTTACAAAGTTCAAGAAATTTTAGAAAGGTTTGCGTGAAATTAGTTTTATTTTTAAATATGGGCGGAGCTACGAATTTACAAGATTGTGAAGTTTTTTTAAAAAATATGTTTAATGATCCTTATATTTTAGGAATCAAAAATCGATTTTTAAGAAAATTTGTAGCATGGATCATAACAAAGGCTCGCGTTAAAGCCATGCAAGAAAACTATAAAAAAATGGGCGGAAAATCCCCTTTAAACGAACTTACTCAAAGCCTGTGTGACAAGCTTAATTTAAAACAAGATGAATTTAAATTTGATTTTGTAAATCTTTATGTGCCTCCTTTTGCCACAGAAATTTTGCAAAAATACACTTTAAATGAAAGTGATGAAATCATTCTTTTTCCACTTTATCCACACCATTCTTGCACCACAGTAACTTCATCTTTAGAAGTTCTGCAAAATGAAATTTCAAAGCAAAAAATTCAAGCAAAAGTAAAAACTATAGATATTTTTTACAAAAATGAACTTTATAATGAGATGATAATTTCGCACATTTTGGCTAAAAAAAATAAATTTGATGCCAAAATTTTGATTTTTTCAGCGCATTCTTTACCACAAAGTATTATTGATAAGGGTGATTTATACGAAAAGCATGTAAATAATCATGTAGAAATTTTAAAAGAAAAATTAAAAGATCATTTTGATGAATTTATTTTAGCTTATCAGTCCAAACTAGGCCCTGTAAAATGGCTTGAACCAAATACAAGCGATATTTTGGCAAATTTAAACGATAAAGCTTTAATTTATCCTATTTCTTTTTGTATAGATTGTTCTGAAACGATTTTTGAACTAGGTATGGAGTATAAACATTTAGCAAAATGTGATTATGATTTAATAAGTTGTCCTAATGATAGTGATGAATTTATGGAATTTATTTTAAAATATTTATCTGATCTTAACCAAGAATGAATTTGAGACCCTTGTCTATCATTTTTTTAAAGATTAACAAGGACTTTTTGGTAAAAATTTAGCTGACTAAGCCAAAGTATAAGCTTTTTCTCCGCGCAAACTCACATCTAAGCCTTTTTGTTCTACTTCTTCTTTCGCTCTTAAGTCTACAAAATAAGAAATAATCTTAAGAATAATAAAGCTTATGAGAGCTGAAAAAACATACAAATCATAATAGCAAGAATTTGCTCTTTTAAAAGCTCTAAACTTCCACTGATAAAAAATCTCGCCAAGCGCATTTTAGGCAATCACATTAGGATTTACTTTAGCACTTGCAAAAAGCCCTGTAGCAATTCCTCTCAAACACCTCCGATTCCGTGTAAAGAAAAAGCATCTAAAGAATCAATCCTATTTGAGTTTGTATTTAATAAAACTCAAACTAAAACAACAAAATACAGAAAGACAAAGCTCCTATAACAAGAGAAGCATAAAATCTACATAACCGCAACTACAAGCCCACTAAGTCCACCTAAAATAGTCAGTTTTTATGGATGAGCCACTCAAGCACTACCCATTGTAAAGCAATGACACTAAAAACAATAAAGCAATTCATTATGGTATTGAATGTATTTTTACTTCTTACCATACCCAAATAAAACATTGCTAAAGCTGGAGTCATAAGCAAAACTAGCAGAGTACACAATACAATAAAACTTGAATTTACCGCATTCGCTTACCTACCCTTTCTTACAAAATATAATTACAAGATAATTATATTTAAAATGATTTAAAAAATATAAATTTAAGAAATATTTTATATATTTTTTTATAAAAGTTTATTTTTTTATTTTAAATTACTATAAATAGGGATTTAAAAAATATTTTACTTCTCTATGATTCAAATTTACTAGCATTAAAATACAAATTTGGGCCAAGCTAAAAAACAACAAAGATAAAAAAGGATTATTGTAAGATGATGAAGAAAAAATTTGATTATTTAATAAAATTATCTAATATTAAAAAAGTAATTGCGCTTTAAAATGATCTAAAAGCTCTTCTTGAGCTTTTAAAATATCATCGGTATTTAACTCAAAATCAATCTTGTCTGGTTTTTTATAAGTTTTATCATAATACTCCAAAAGCATAACAATAAGCTTTTGCCATTCTTTTTTCTCATAACTTTGAAGCAATTCTTGGCGTAAATTTAAGCTGATATAAGGGCTGATTTTTTGCACACATTGTTGAAATTTTAAAGGAGTCATTTTTTCTTGATAAATTTTTTGTATTCTTTTAACGCGATTTTCCAAAGAACAAAAACAATAAATTTTAAAAGCCTTTTGCATTTTTTCATAAAATTTCAAAGGTAAGATGATATCCCCTATTTTGCGACTTTCACTTTCTATGAAAGCAAAATTTTCTAAATTTTGCATATTGTGAAAAAGTTCTGCTTCAAAAGCTTTTTGCGTAGGTTGTTTTCCTAAAATATCACCAAAAGATGAGCCTAAATGATTTGCCATTTTTTCTAAATTTATAGCTTGTGGGAGTTGTTCTAAAAGCTCTGTTTTTCCACAGCCTGTATTGCCGCAAAGAGCAAAAAAATCAAAATTTATTTCATTTTCAAAATAACGCGTTACAAAAGTTCTATAAGCTTTAAAGCCACCTTTTAAACGCACCACTCTAAAACCAAGCTCACTTAAAATCACTGCGATAGACTTTGAACGCAAACCCCCACGAGAACAATAAATCCCCACCTTTTCTCCTATGCGAAAATTTTGAGTGATTTCTAATATATGTTTAGCGGTATTTTGACAAATATAACTCGCACCCCTAGCCTTGGCTAAAGCTTGATTTTTCTTATAAATCGTTCCTATTTCTTGATATTCTTCATCATTGAGTGCATAAAAATTTAAAGCTCCTATCAAATGAGAATGCAAAAATTCTCTAGGGCTTCTTGCATCGATTAAAAGAGAGAAATTTTCTTTTTGAAATTCTGTAAATTCAACTTCACTGAGCATTTTTAAAAGCCAAAACAAGTTTTTGATAAACTTGCTCGATATTAGTGCCACAAACCCTAGTTTCTCCTATGGTTGTGATAAAATTTGTATCTCCTGTCCAGCGTGGCACTAGATGATAATGACAATGAAAAGCTATGCCAGCTCCTGCATCTTTGCTTAAATTCATACCGATATTGACCCCATTTGCATGAATTTGCTCTTTTAAAATTTTCACTCCCAAACGCACAAAATGGCTCATTTCTTGCCAAATTTCATCGCTTAAATTTTCTATATGCTCTTCATGTACATAAGGAATCACCATAAAATGCCCCGCAGAATAAGGATAGCGGTTCATCACTCCAAAACAATGCTTTGCTCTAAAAATCACACCTAATTCTTTATCACTTTTGATCTTATTAGTACAATCACAAAATGGACAAACAGTTTTTTCTTTTTCAAAATACTCACTCCGCCATGGTGCATACAAATATTGCATTTTCCCTCCTTAAAGCAAAGCTTTTAAAGCCTTTCCTTCATCTTCCTCACGCATAAAATATTCGCCGATTAAAAAAGCATCAACGCCTAAATTTTGTAAATGCTCTAAAAATTCTTTATTTTCTAAACCACTTTCTGCGATGATGATTTTTGAATTTGGGATTTGTGGGATAAGTTTTTCGCACAAACTCATATCCATAGTAAAATCCTCTAAATTACGATGATTGATACCGATAATATCCGCTCCAGCAAAAATAGCCTTACTCAAATCCTCTTTATCATGAATTTCAACCAAAGCCTCAAGACCTAAATGTCTTGCAAACTCAAGCAGTTTTTTAAGCTCTTTCATGCTTAGCATTTTAGTGATTAACAATACAAAATCTGCCCCATAAACCAAAGCTTCTAAAATTTGATACTCATCAAAGATAAAATCTTTTCTAAGTAAAGGAATTTGTGTATAACGGCGTATAAGACTTAAGTATTCTAAAGAACCTTTAAAAAAATGTGGCTCAGTCAAAACAGAAATCGCCGCAGCTTTGTTCTTCTCATAATTTAAAGCGATACTCAAAGGATCAAAGTCTTCTCTAATGACTCCCTTGCTAGGACTTGCTTTTTTTACTTCTGCTATGATTTTAACTTCTTTTTCTACTCTTTTTAAAGCTTTAATCACATCTTTTGGAAAGAAAGGATTTGAAGCTAAAGAACGCCCTAACATATCATAAGGAAGTTTTAGTTTGCGTTCTTTTAAATCTTCTTTTGTTTTTTCAAAAATTTTATCCAATATCATGGTTTTACACACGCCTTTATCGCTTTTATATGAGCTTTACTCTCATCAGAATTTGCAAATTCTTTATCATCTAATGTTTGTTTTAAAATTTCCCATGCTTGCTTACAATTGCCTAGTTTATAATACCCCCAAGCTAAAGAATCTAAATAATACAAATTCTGTGGATCTTTTTCTAAGGCAAGTTTCACAAGCTCTATACCTTTTTTAACATCTAAATCATAATCTATAAGCAAATATCCATAGTAGTTTAAATACAAAGCATTGCTATCTTTATCGATAGCCTGTTCGAATTTTTCTTTTACAGAATCAATTACTTTTGGAGTGATTTTTTTAGCTTCATTTGCAGCTTCAAATTCAAAAACTGCCGCTCGTAGAAGATATTCTTTATTTTTTGTTTTATGATAAAGAGCTAAACTCATTTTTTTAGCATCATCAAAGCGTTTTAAATTCTGATACAAAGCAAGTTTAATATCATCATCTAAATCATACTTCAAAGAAATTTTTAAAGCTTCTTCTGTTTTGCCTTGAGAATTTAAAAGCTCAACCAAAGCCAATGCAAAACTTTTATTTTTGGTAAGTTGATAAAGCTCTTTATATATACTTTTTAAAGCTTCGATATTTTTTTCATCAAAATAAATTTTAGCAAGCAAGACGCAAGTTTTGAGAGTGCAACCATTGGTTTTTCTTGAAAATTCTAAAACATTTTTAATATTTAAAGTATCATTTAAAATCGCATAAATTCCTATGAGTTTAAATAAAATTTCTTCGTTTTGCACTTGATTATAAGCAGATCTATAGTACTTTGTGGCATTTTTTAAATCATTTTTTTTAACCAAAATATCTCCGTAAAGCTCTAAATTTCTAGGATCACTATCCTTTTTTGTTAAAAGCTCTTTCATAAGTTTTTGAGCATTATTGATATCATTTGAATTTAAAGCATAAAGAGCACTAAGTCGCTTAAGATTGTCATTTTGATTTAAATAAGGCTTTGCTAGATTATTTAACTCTGCTTGCTTGTCAAGATTGTTTGCCAAAGTAAGTAAAAATGCATTTTCTAAAAAATTAGCATTATTATAATCTTGATAAAGACTTAAAAATTCATCTCTGGCTTCTTTGTATTGTTTATAATACTCATAATTATAAGCCTTCATAACCCTTAAATCAAAATCATTGCTTTTATATTTTGTATAATCAGGATAAACAACATTGATTTTTGAACTTCCACAAGCTGCCAAAAAAAAGGCTACTAAGACAAATAACAAATACCTATACATTCTTTTTCTAATTCCTTTTGATGTGTTTTAAAATATTCCCAAAATGGAAAAGTTCTGCATTGTTTTGGACGAAAATCGTAGATACTGCAATTTCTTTTTTGAGTATCAAAAAAAATGCAAGCAAAGCCATCTTCAAATTCGACTTCCTTAAAACTCATTTTAAAGCCCACTTTTCTCAAGTATTTTTCAGCAAATTCTTTGCTTTCTAAATTTAAATGCTTTCTTAATGCTTCTAATTCTTCCTTGCTCGCAAAAATATTGCCACTTTCTCCAGTGCAACACTTTCCACCGCATTTCTCACAAGCATTTTCATCAAAAGCATAAGAAAAATTTTTATCAAATATCATAACTTTTTAACCTAAATCTTGAGTGAATTTCTTGCATTTGTTTGCTTAAAATTTCATTTTCATATACAAAAAAAGGAGGTAAAATCTCACAAGGCGATTTTGAACCTTTTTTTACCTGTATCAAAACAAGTCTTGCTTTTTTGTTTTGATGTGTATGTACAAAGCAAAGCTTTGTTATTTTTATTTTCATATCTTTTAAAATAAAACAAATTTCATCTAAAGCTAAAGCTTCATAGCAAAAATACAAAGTACCATTTGGCTTAAGCATAGAATTTGCTTTAGTTAAAAAGCTATGCAAGGGTAAAAATTCCTGAAATTTACTTATAACTTTATGCTGATCTTCACTCTTGTAAGCTCCTTGTCTATAAAATGGAGGATTGCAAACTATGAAGTCAAATTTTTTTATGCTTTGAAATTGATTGAAATCATCATGAAAAATATCGCCTTGTATTTGGTTGGATTTTAAATTTTTTTCAATCAATTTTATATTTTCTTTTTGAATATCAATCAAAGATAAACTTAAATTTGCAATATTTTTTTTAAGTAAAATACCTATGATACCACAGCCTGCACCTACATCAAAAACAGCGCCTTTAATTCCTTGTTTTAAAATAAAATCAGCTAAAATTAAAGAATCACTATTATAACGATACCCTTGTGATAATTGTGCTAGCGTAATCAAATCTGACATATATTTTAATGCGTTGGAATTTTAATGCGTTTTGGAGGTTGTTCTTTAAATATATTTTGTTCTTTTGTTATATTATTATCTTCTTTAAAATTTACTGGGCTTTGTGCTGTCAAAAAAGAAATTACAAAAGTTATAAAAAAAGCAATTTTTATCATAATAACACCTCATAAAATGGTGTCCACAGCGAACACCTAACAATAACTATAAAATACCATAAAATATAAATTTTAAATATTTCAAATTTAATTTGGCTACAAAATGGCTACAAAAATTAAAATATAAAAATAGGTTTTTCTTTCTTTTCTATTTTTTCATTTAATATATCTGCAGTTTCAAAATTATACCATAAAGTTGGATTAATTGCATCTTTTGCTAATTCTAAAGCTTCATTTCCATTTCCTCTTTCATTATCAGAATCATCGCTTTGCTCATTCATCATTTTAGGAGTATCTGCTGTAATGCTTTGAACAACATCATAAATTTTACTCGCACCGCTTAGCAAATTTCCAACAACATTTAAAGTTGATTCAAAAGTTGTCATTTCTTGTGCTACTTGTGCTGTATTTTTTGCAAAATCTGTAGCTAAATTCCAATTATTAGCACCCCAAGCACCTAAAAAATTAACCAAACCCCAGACAGCATTAAGAATTGAAAATAATTTATTTCCAGTAAGTGAACCCACGGCTAAACCTAAGCTAATTCCTAGTGTGATACCCGCAGCTACACCTTCGCTAACCCCTATCAATGTTCCTAGCCATGCACCTTGTCCGCCAATCCACCAAGTAGCTACAGCCAAAATAATAGTAACAATAGGTGCCAAAAAGCTTAAAATTCCTTTGCTTGATTTTTCGTATACATAAAGATAATAAAAACTATCCCATAATGCAAACCATCTATCTCTACGTCCATAAGGTAAATTTGAACTTTTTCTATATAACGGATATACGCTTGGCGTAACACTTGTATCTTTTTTTCCAAAGCTTTGATTATTGAGGTAAGAATAAGCAACATAAGGCTCTTCATAACAAACTAAATTAAAACTATTATAAAAACATAAAGGAGTTGCATATTTGCATTTATAATTTTCTTTTATTGAGTTAAATACTTCAAAAAAAGATATCTTTTTGCTTGTTAAAGTATAATATATTTTACTCGGATCACTCTCTCTAGTTTTTTGTGCTTTCTCATATATATTATAGGTTATTTCTACTTTTTCGATTCTAAATATATTTTTATTTAATTCTTTAAAATCATTATAAAATTTTTCAACATCAATGCATAATTTTTTATAAGGTTTTCCAAAAGTTGGTTTAAATTCAACATTTTCTACTTTAATTTCTGGTATTTTAATATCATCAATACTAGGATATATCCATTCATTATTTTTTTGAATAGTTTGAGAAAAAATAACCACTTCTATATCATTTATAAGCATGTCATAATTTATATTTTCCAATGCCTTATTTAATATATCTTTGAAATTTATTTTTTCATCAATATAAAAAAATCCTTTTCCATTATATTTCCAAGCTTTTTCTTTTTCAAATAAAAGAGTTAAATTGTTTGGAAAACCATAATAATACTGCATACTTCCTAAATTATAATTAGTTCTTATCTCGCAAATATCATGATATATTCCATTTTTACTGCTAGGATCTCCTTTATAGGGTTTGTATGGATCTTGACCCACGAAAAATTGGTTAAGTCCTAAATCATTATAGTTTTCCTTATTATAAGGTGCAGTGCTAGAACTTTTAATGTTATATTTTTTCACTATATACGAATTTTTAAATAGCGGATGGTTTATATTTTGAATTTGGCTTCTACCTTTTCTTACAAGTTGTTTATGTAAAAGCTCAACATATTTATTTACCCCTATCATAGCATAGGTAAACCATTGTTTATATACTTCTTGTGTATCTAATTCTCCTATGTTTGATGGATAAGCAGGCTTAAGAGTATAATTTCTCATAAGCCTTTTTTCATCTATAAGCATTATGAAGACTTTTCTATATTTTCTATCTTTTCTTTAACAAGCTTCATAATTTCTTGTGGTATATCAAGACCACCGGTACAATATCCAAATTGAACACTCTGTGTAACTTTTGCAGCTTCAATTCTTAAATTATCATCTATCTGTGAAATTTGTCTAGCTATTAATGCAGGTTTTGCTTTTTCTGTTTCTGTTTGAGCTCTAAAAAGCAACGTTTTTTCAGCGTTAAGCTCGTTTTCATCGCCTTGTAAAATCATGGATAAAGCTGTATTTTGACTTTGAGCTACTATGGTTTGTCCAACACTTACCAACGCTTGTGCTAAGCTTTGAAATTGCTGGTCATTTCTTATAACATTATCGTTTCCAAATTGTTCCAAAAGCTTTTTAAATTCTCCAAATGGAGATTTTTCCGCTAAACTCATTTCTAAAATTTGCGGATAAATTTCTTTAAATGCTTCAAGTCTTTTGTTGTAATCAACATTTGTATTACTCATTATTTAGCTCCTTTATTTTGTTTATCTGAATTTCGCACTGTTTGTATTTGTAAAAAAGCATAGAATAAGCGTTTAAAATATCAAGTTCATTTTTTGCCATTGGCTTTTCAAGGGGGCTTAGTATTAGTAATTCTTGCGGAATTCTAACTTTTTGAATTTCTA